>JANQGN010000611.1 GCA_028277295.1 Rhodospira sp. | reverse complement strand
GACCCAGTACACCGACTCCGCCCGGCTGGTGTCCGAACTGGTGGAGGACAGCATCACCCGCACCCTGGAATCGGCGGAAACCACCCTGCTCGCGGTGGCAGCGGCCGCCGAGCACGCCGCCGAGCACGCCGCCGAGCACGGCGTTGACCATGAGGCCAACGATGACCGCCTGAACGAACAGGCGCTTCTACCGCGTCTCGTCGCGGAAACCCTGAGATTCGCCCCTTACATGCGTCAGGTGGTCGTCACCGACGCGACCGGCCGAGTCCTGGTGGATAGCGCCGGCCCAACGCGAACCGACCATATCGATCTCAGCCAGATCGGGCTGTCCCGGTCGACCGATGACCGCTGGCGCGCGCCTAACGGCGCGTCCTTGCATCGCGGCCTGACCCTGGGCGCGGCGCTACCGGGCCGGTATCTGCCCACGCTGGGGACCGCCCCCGAGCCGTCGCCACGGCGCGTTGTGCCAGCCACGGTCAGCGCCCAGCCCGACCGGCTGGTGATCGGGGCGCTCAATCCAGCCAGCCTGCGCCATATTCTTAACCATGGCCGGCGAGGACCGGCGGGCGCCGTCTGGCTGACCAGGCTGGACGGCACCCCGATCCTGACGGCGCAGGATGACACGACCTCGATCCTGCGCGATCGGGCGCTGCCGCTGATGCCCCTGGTGAGCAAGGGCGTCGAGTCGGGAACCCTGACGTTACCGAACGCGGACGGAACCGGGGTGGCCGGGCACGCCGCGTTCCGGCTGTCGGCGCGCTATCCCCTGGCCGTGGTGGTCGCGGTGGCCCGGCGCGACGGCGCGCGGGCATGGCTCGAGTCCAACCGCGCCATGCTCTTCTGGGGCGTGCTGTCGCTGATCGGCCTGCTGGCCGGCGGTGCCCTGCTGGTGCGCGAAACCTTGCGCCGAAGCCGCCTGGAAAGCCGCCTGCGTCTTGTCGGCCTGACCGAGGCCGTGTTCGCCCACTCCGCCGAGGCCATGGTGATCGCCGATGGCAACCGCCACATCGTGGCGGCCAATCCCTCCTTTCTGGAGGCCACGGGACACGGCGCCGAGGAGGTGGTGGGCCGGCCCGTGTCCGACTTCCTGTCTCCCGCCGCCGACGTCGACGCCCAAACCGAGCCCAATCCCGGCACGGCGGAGAACGGGGGGCCCGACCGGCCGGGCGACAGGCCGGACGACCGGGACCAGCAGCGCGGCGTATGGCGCTTGTGGTGCCGCTCGGGAGAGGTGCGGTCCGTCAACTACCGCGAGGCGTCCTTGTTCCAGGACGCCATCATCCTGACCCTGAACGACATCACCGATCGCATCGCCACCGAGCGGGCCCTGTCCCAGGCCCTGCAACAGGCGGAACTGGCCAACCGTGCCAAGACCGAGTTTCTCGCGTCCATGAGCCATGAACTGCGCACACCCCTCAACGCCATCCTTGGCTTTTCCGAAATCCTGCGCGATCAGGTGTTCGGTCCGGTCGGATCGCCGCAGTATCGGGACTACGCTATGGACATCCACAGCAGCGGCACGCACCTGCGCGACATCATCAATGACCTGCTGGACCTGGCCAAGATCGAGGCCGGAAAGTTCGAACTGGATCCAGCGCCGCTGGACATCAATGACGAGGTCGCCGCCTGTTGCCGCCTGGTGAGCGAACGCCTCAACGACCACGGCTTGACGCTCACCTTGGGGCGGCCGATGGCCGATCCCATGCTGCTGGTGGATGACAGGGTGTTCCGTCAGATGTTGTTCAACCTTTTGTCCAATGCCATCAAGTTCACCCCACCTGGCGGCCGGATCTGGGTCTCCTGTGACCATGACGATCACGGACGTCTTCGCGTTTCGGTTCGTGACACCGGCATAGGCATCGCGCCAACCGAGTTGGGACGGATTTTCCGGGCCTACGAACGGGCCATCAACACCGAGACTCGGCACATCGAGGGCAGCGGCCTTGGCCTGGCCCTGGTCAAGTCGATGATGGACCTGCATGGTGGGGCGGTGTCGGTCGACAGCACCCCGGACCATGGCTCCACCTTCACGCTCGTGTTCCCCGCGGAACGCTGTCTGCCGCGCATTGAGACCGGGTAGCCGGCGCGGCGCCGCGAGACCTTGCCCCCTGCCCGGATGCCCCGACAACACCCCGCCAGGACGAGTGCCGCCGTGCCCATGTTTCCCACTCAGGATGTCTTTACCGCCCTCGGCCTCGTACTGGTGATCGAGGGCCTGCTGTACGCCGTGGCCGTCGGGTCCATGCGTGAAATGATCCGTCAGGCCCTGGAGATGCCGGATAACGTGCTGCGGATGGGCGGCCTGGTGGCGGTGGCCCTGGGGGTGCTCGTGGTTTATCTGGCGCGCCTTTAACACCCAGGCGCCGTGACATCGGAACCGGCCGGGTTACGGCGAATTCATCGCGGCTCCGCGATGTTGCCGCAATTGTCGTTTGAGGTGACAACTCGGCTGGTGGCCGGTCAACGCCCCATGCAGAGCGACCTGCCGCCGGTCGTCAGGTCGCGGCCCACGTGGTGCTTGCTTGATCCGCCAGGGTCCGCCGCCTAAATCCAAGGGCGTGGTCGAGGCGCCCAGAATCGATGGTCGAGCGTCTGGTCTCGACGCCGCTAACCATGGGCGCGGTCTGATCTTGGTTCGAGTCGCGGCCGACGCGGGATCAGCGGGCGCCGCAAAGGGGCCGACCGGACCCCGCGTCGCGGCAAATCCTGTCCCGCGCGCCGCGCCACCGCCAGACCGCCCTGTTCATGACCCCGGGAGGATGTCTCGTGTCTCGTCGTCTAGTTTCCCCATCGGCCGCCCGTGCCGTCAGCCCCCAGAACGCCGAGGAGGACGCGCGGACCCACTGGTTTCGCCTGTGGGTGCTGGGGTCGGTTCTGGTCATCGCCCAGGCGCTGATGGCGCTGTCCGCCGCGCAGGCGCAGGCGCGACCGGCACCCGACGGCTTCGCCGATCTGGCCGAACAGTTGCTTCCAGCGGTGGTCAACATCTCCACGACCCAGACCGTCAGCATGGATCGCGGTCCGGTGATTCCCGACTTCCCCGAGGGCTCGCCGTTCCGCGAGTTCTTCGACGAATTCTTCGAACGCCACGGCCGCCCGGACAGCAGCCCGCGCCGGGCCACGTCCCTGGGCTCGGGCTTCGTCATTGACGCCGAGGGCTACATCGTCACCAACACCCACGTGATCGCCGATGCCGACGAGGTGACCGTCACCCTCAGCGACGACCGGGCGCTGACGGCGGAGATCGTGGGCCGCGACCCGAAGACCGATATCGCCTTGCTCAAAGTGAGCCCTGACGGAGCGCTACCCGCCGTGCGCTGGGGCGACTCCGATGCCTCGCGCGTGGGCGACTGGGTGATGGCGATCGGCAATCCCTTCGGCCTGGGCGGCTCGGTGACCGCCGGCACCATCTCGGCGCGCGCGCGGGACATCAACGCTGGCCCCTACGACAACTTCATTCAGACCGACGCCGCCATCAACCGAGGGAACTCGGGCGGCCCTTTATTCAACCTTGACGGCGAGGTCATCGGCGTCAACACGGCCATCTTCAGCCCCTCCGGCGGCAGCGTCGGCATCGGCTTCGCGGTGCCCGCCAACCTCGCCAAGCAGGTCGTCAACGACCTGAAGGACTATGGCCGCACCCGGCGCGGCTGGCTGGGGGTCCGCATCCAGACGGTGACCCCGGAGATCGCCGAGAGCCTCGGCCTGGACGAGGCCCGGGGCGCCCTTGTGGCCTCCGTCACCCAGGGCGGGCCCGCCGAGGCGGCCGGCGTGCAGGCCGGCGATGTCGTCCTGACCTTCAACGGCCGGCCCATCGACGACATGCGGCAGTTGCCGCGCATCGTCGCCGAGACCGAGGTGGGCGCGGATGTGACCGTCGACCTGTGGCGTGATGGCGAGCGCGCCAGCGTCTCGGTCGAGTTGGGTGAGTTGGAGGCGGCCGAGGACTCGGGCCTGCTGGCGTCCAACACCGTGCCGACAAACCCGGCCGCACCGGGCGCCGTCGGCGGCGCCACCCTTCTGGGCCTGACGGTGCGGCCCATCACCCCGGAGATGGCGTCCACGTTCGACCTGCCCCAGGACACGCCGGGCGTGGTTATTACCGATGTGGACGCCGAAAGCGACGCCGCCGACAAGGGTCTGCGGCCCGGACACGTGATTGTCGAGGTCAACCAGGCCCCGGTGGCCAACCCCGACGAGGTGCGCGCGGCCCTGGATCAGGCCCGCGACGCCGGGCGCAGTTCCGTTCTGTTGCTGGTGCAACGCGACGGCACCATGTCGTTTCTGGCCCTCAAGCTGGGCTGACCGGCGCCAGCCGAGGCGCGAGGGCGAGTCGTACAGAGCACCCCATATGACCCGCGTCGCGGGTCATATGGGGTGCGGCCCCTTCCAGGACGCTATCCGGTCCACACTTTTTGTCTGACCGTTGACGGGAGATTCCGGAGCAAGACCGGGATGACGCCCTTTTTTGTTGTTAGAGCAAATCCCGAGCGATCCGAACCAGATCGCGCGGGATTTGCTCTAGGAGCCCGTCCGGAAAGTCTCGGGAGCCTCAATATATTGCGTTCTTGCACCCAAATTGCATGCCGTATGTGGTGTTTTGCAAGGCTTTCCGGACAGACGCTAGGAAACGAGCCATCCAGCCCGCACGATCCACGGGACAAACCAACGTAATTATCGACACCTAGAAAAACAGACCCACGCGGAATCGGTAAAAATAGAATATAAATACGGACAAACACACGTATCCTTCTTGTGCATCTGAGATCTTATCTCGCGAAGACGGTTCGGCCCGATCTTTTTTTTGCCACGACTGCCGAATACTCCATGCCACAACGTCTCACGTCGTCTGCATGCGATCGCCCGACCAGGAAAAGGAGGCCGGCCGGACCACAGCGCCCGGACCAGGACCCCGGACGTCCGCGATACCACCCATTTTCGTCCGATTCTCCCGCAACCACGGCGCTGACGGCGCCGGTCCGTCCGTGCTATATCCGCCACAGAGGGGGACACGGACCGGTTTGTTGGCGATCCCCC
>JANQGN010000603.1 GCA_028277295.1 Rhodospira sp. | reverse complement strand
GCGCATGAAAATGGTGGCCACGCCGAACAGGATCAGCGAGGTCGCCACGATCCAGAACATGAACAGGAAGATCGACTCGGTGAACAGCCGCTTCTTGGGCAGGTCGACTTCCAAAACGCCGTTTGGCGTTTGCATGAAAACGGTCAGATGTGTGTCGCCGGGCCGGCCATCGACCACAAAGGGGTGTGGCAGGTAGGTGCCAAGCTGGCGGGTGAGTGCCCGTTCGATGGGATCGCTGTTCGACGGGGCGATGCTGGGGACCGTCTCGCCGGGTGTGAAGGTGAACGTCATGTATTGAGACATACGGGCGATGCTGAACGCCCAGGCCCTTAGACCTTCGTCGGGGTAGGTTTCGATGAGGCGGGCGACAAGGCCGATCTCCGAGGCCACGGCTGCGCTCAGACGGCGCGACACCACATCCCAGTGCCGGTCGAAGAAGACGTAGGTGGTGGCGACCTGCAACAGTACCAGCGGAATGACAATGATCAGCAACGACCGGGCCAGCAGGCCACGCGGCAGCAGGCGTTTCAGCCAGTGGAACGGGTGGATCGGCGGCATGGCGCGGTGGTATCCGGGGCAGGGCGGGGCGTGATCAGTCCGGGCGCAGGAGGTAGCCGCGCCCGCGCACGGTCTGAAGATAGCGTGGCTGGCGAGGGTCTGGTTCCAGTTTGCGCCGCAGCCGCGTGATGTGCACGTCGACCGCGCGGGGCATGGCGGTGGTGCCGGTGCGTTCGGCGAGATCGTCCCGGGACACGGCCTCGCTGGCTTGCAGCGCCAGCACCATCAGCAACTGGCGCTCGGTGGTCGTCAGGCGCAAGGGCTCGCCATCTCGCGACAGCTCTTCGCGCGCGAGGTCCAGGCGAAGCGGGCCGAAGCATAAGACCTTGGGCGTGGCGGCACTGGCGACGCTGGGTCCGCCGGCCGGCGCGTCCACCAAGGGGCGCTCGCCCACCCGGCGCAGAATACCGGTGATGCGCAACAGGAGTTCGCGGGGCTCGAACGGCTTGGGGAGATAGTCGTCGGCACCCGCTTCCAGGCCGCGAATGCGGGCCTCGGGGTCGCCCATGGCGGTGAGCATGAGGATCGGCACGTCGCTGGATTGACGCAAGGAGCGGGTCAGGGAGAGGCCGTCCTCCTCGGGCATCATGACGTCGACCACCAGCAGATCGAAGGTCAGCGCCGCCAGGTGGGCGCGCGCCTCCGCGGCCCCGGCGGCCGCGGTGACCACGCACCCATTGTCCGTGAGATACCGGGTCAGCAGCGCCCGCAGCCGCGCGTCGTCGTCCACCACCAGGATGTGGGGACGGCTTTCCAGATCAGGGACGGCCGCCTCGGCCGGACGAGCCATCGGGGTGCCGGTGTCTGTCATGACGGTCCGTCCCCCTTGGTTCGGCCATCGCCCAGGAACCGAGCCCGGTCGGCGCTGTCCATGATGCCCAACAGCACCGCGCGGAACCCCTGGACGGCATCGCCGCCGGCGCGGCGATAGGCGGTGGCGATGCGCTGACGTTGGGCCTCTGTCAACTGATACTCGATGACCTTGCCCTTGTCGGTCAGTTCCAGGAGCCGCTGGCGGCCATCGGCGGTTCCCCGATGCTGCATGATGAAGCCGTCGCGCACCAGTTGGCTTAGCACCCGCGACAGGCTTTGTTTGGTGATCTTGAGGATGGTGAGCAGTTCGCTGACCGAGATCATGGGGTGGCGCCCCACGAAATAGATCACCCGATGATGGGCACGCCCAAAGCCTTGCTTGGCCAGCATGGCGTCGGCCTCGCCCGTGAAGTCGCGGTAGGCGAAGAACAGCATCTCGATGGCTTGGCGCAAGTCTTCTTCCCTTAAAAACAAAGGGTTGGCGCCGGGGCGCAGGTCAGTCATGAGGGACTCTCCCGTCCGCGAGGGCGGCGCGGGTGGCTTTTGGGCGGCGGGCCGCATGCGCCGGGTCGATGACAGGCATGCGCCGCCGCCGGGGAGTATAATAAGTCAGTGTTGTTGACATATTGTCCTCATGATGTTACGCCGACACTCGCATATAGGACATTTTCAATCTTCCGGAGACGGCAAGCCATGGCAACGAGTCCCTTCGACGACCGAGACGGCGTCATTTGGTACAACGGCGACCTGATCCCCTGGCGCGACGCCAAGCTGCATGTGCTGAGCCATGGGCTGCATTATGCCTCGAGTGTGTTCGAGGGGGAGCGGGTCTACGGTGGAACCGTCTTCAAACTGACCGAGCATACCGAGCGTCTGCACGAGTCGGCGCGCCTGATGGGCTTCCAGATTCCCTATTCGGTGGACGAGATCAACGCCGCCCACGATGTGGTGCTTACGGCCAATGGCATCCGTGACGGCTACGTGCGGCCCGTCGCCTGGCGTGGGTCGGAAATGATGGGGGTGTCGGCTCAGGACAATCGCATCAACCTGGCGATCGCCGCCTGGGAATGGCCGTCCTACTTCTCGCCGGAGGCCCGCATGGCCGGGATCCGACTGGCGATCTCCGATTGGCGCCGGCCCGACCCGCGGACCGCGCCCGTGCATGCCAAGGCGGCGGGGCTCTACATGATCTGTACGCTCTCCAAGCACAAGGCCGAGCAACAGGGCTATCATGATGCCCTGATGCTGGACTGGCGCGGCCAGGTGGCCGAGGCCACGGGCGCAAACATCTTCTTCCTGATGCCGGACGGCAAGCTGCATACGCCCCTTCCCGATTGCTTCCTGGATGGCATCACCCGTCGCACGGTGATCGGCTTGGCGCGGGACGAGGGCATCGAGGTGGTCGAGCGCGTGATCATGCCCCAGGAGATGGCCCAGGCCCGCGAGGTGTTCCTGACAGGAACGGCCGCCGAGATCACGCCGGTGGGTGGGATCGGGGAGTTGACGTTTACGCCAGGAGATTTGACGTTAAAGTTGATTCTCGCCTACGATCGCCTGGTTGGACGCACCAATGACCGGGCTGCTCGGGCGACCACGTCTGCTGCCTGAGTATGGTCATGGGGCTGGCTGTCGGTATCTGATGGAGGGGTATGCCTGTGCCGTCGCTCTCGGAGGGGCTACACGTCTTTGTCCTCAATCTGCCGTCTGCCGTTGAACGGCGGACTCTGGTTGAGCAAGAGTTGTCTCGGGTCGGGCTGGTCGGGACATTTGTTCCAGGGGTCGACGCAAGCTCCTTATCAGACGTGGACTGGGGGCGTTACAATCGTAGGCGTTGCAGGGCCATTTATGGCGTTGATATGTTGCCCACGGAACTGGCCTGCTATCTGGGTCACGAACGAATCCTCCGCCGCATCGTCGACGAAGGGATTGAGGTGGCTCTGGTCCTCGAGGACGATGTTTGGTTGGAAGACACACTTATCCCGGTGTTGGACGCCCTTCTAGGCCAGACTCGTCCCTGGCCGTGGATGGTGGTGCGGTTGGCAAGCCTGCGTGGGCGCAAAATCCTCCGTGGCATCCAAACGCGCCACAGAGTTACGTCGCTTGGTGCTGAACACGGCCTTTACAAACTCTCGACTCATGTTCTGGGCGCCCAGGGCTACGTTGTCACCCGGGAGGGCGCGGAACGGATGTTGCGGTATGGACGGCGGATTGCCTTGCCGTTTGATCATGCCATGGACCGGTTCTGGGAAAACGGACTCACGCCCTACGTAGTGTATCCCTTCGTTTTGGGTGAGCGTGGTGAGCTCTCCTCAATCATTGGCGACCGCGATCCGGCGCGACGGTACGCCATGGGACCTTGGGTGCTCTGGCGGCGGCGCGTCAGTCGCTGGCTCGACGGTGCTGCCAAGCGATGGTATGTCCTTCGCCAAGGGTGATCCCAGTGTGTGTCGGCAATAATCTGCCGGCTTGCCGGCAGGGCAACAGGCTCAGGTTAACAAGGGCGAGGGTCACGGGACTCCGATGGAGATCCCTCGCACCTTTCAGGTGCTCAGGATGAGGTTAATATATTCAAGATAACCTCATCCCGAGCGAGCGGAGCGAGCCGAGGGACCTCCATCGTCTCGCGC
>JANQGN010000595.1 GCA_028277295.1 Rhodospira sp. | reverse complement strand
CGTGCCCAGCACCAGCCTGTTCGAGATGGACGACGTCAGCGCCGAGGTGCTGGCGCTGGCCCGCCGCGCCGGCCCGCTTTCGGCCGAGAGCTTGCGCGCCACCCTGGGCGACCGCTTCGCCCCAGAGGACCTGGCCGACTGCGTGGACGGCTTCGTCCGCCTCGACATCCTGCGCGACGCCGCCCAGCCGGACCAACCGGTCTCGATCCAGGCGGTGGAGGACATCCCGCTCAGCACCGTCGTGCTGAACGTCAACACCGGCTGCAATCTGTCCTGCGCGTACTGTTACAAGGAGGACCTGACGACGCCCAAGAAGGGCGAACGCATGGACCTGGCCACGGCCTGCCACGCCGTCGAGCTGCTGCTCCGCCAGGCCCGGGACCGCGACCGGATCAACGTTGTGTTCTTCGGGGGTGAGCCGCTCACCAACCTGCCGCTCATCCGGGCGGTGGTCGCCTGGACCGAGGCCCGTGTCGCCGCCGAGGGCAAGACGGTCGATTTCTCCCTCACCACCAACGCCACCCTGCTGACCGAGGACATCGTGGACTGGCTGGAGCGCCACCGCGTCGCCATCACCATCAGCATGGACGGCCCCAAGGCCCTGCACGACATCAACCGCCGCACGGTGGGTGGCCAGGGCACCTATGACGTGGTGGCCCGCGCCGTCCGCATGCTGCTGGACCGCTACGCCGCCCGACCGGTGGGCGCGCGGGTGACCCTGACATCGGGCGTCACGGATGTGCTGGCCATCCATGACCACCTGAAGAACGACCTGGGGTTCTTCGAGGTCGGCTTTGGCCCGGTCACGTCGGGACCGCTGTCGGCCGTCGCCCTGTCGGCGGACGACCTGGCGCGGGTGTTCGCGGACATGAAGGTCCTGGGGCGCCGCTATGTCGAGGCCGCCATCCGTGGCCAAACCATCGGCTTCTCCAACATGCACCAGCTGATCACCGATCTCGCGGCCGGCACCCGCAAGGCGGTGCCCTGCGGCGCCGGGCTCGGCCTGCTGGCCGTCGACAAGGCCGGCGACCTGCACCTGTGTCACCGCTTCGTCGGCTCCGGCCAGCCCACCTACGGCCATGTCCGCACCGGGATCGACATCCCTCGGCTGGGCCGGTTCATCGAACAGGCCCAGGATCGCGCCGGCACTGACTGTCGCACCTGCCGTATCCGCTCGGTCTGCGCCGGCGGCTGCTACCACGAGTCCTACGCCCATTCTGGCGACCCGCACGCGCCCGTCACCCACTATTGCGACCTGATGCGCGACTGGATCGATTTCGGCATCAACGCCTACGTCCGCATCCAGGAGGCCAACCCGGCCTTCATCCGCACCCACGTCGAGCCCAGGAGGCCGCCCCGATGAAGCACCTGAAACCCGCCAATGCCAAGGCCCGCCAGGTCGTGGAGGCCGCCGCCGAGGGACGCGAGGACGAGGTCGTCGCCATGACCGCCCTGGTGGGCTGCACCACCTCGTTCGATCCCGGGTGGGAGGTGGACGCCTTCGGCGGTGTCGCCGCCTTGTGCCAACCCATGGAGGCCGACCTCTACGGCTGC
>JANQGN010000586.1 GCA_028277295.1 Rhodospira sp. | reverse complement strand
ACTTGCGCTCCACCTCGCTGGGCTTGGCGGAATAGGTTTTCATTCGGCTCTCCGTCCGCGCCGCTGGCGACTGTTGCTGGGACTGGAAGAAGGGAACGGATCGCGGGACGCCGGGCACGCCGGGCCATCGCGGGAGGACGCTGTCTAAGCCAGGAAGACAGGCTTTGTCAACCGCGAAAAGCCCGTGAACTCAAGCCTCTGAGCTAGGCGGTATCTGGATACCTTGTTCCCAGGTGCCCGCCTGGATGGCTCGGGAGACCGCCACCGGGTCCGGGTTGGGCGGCGCCGAGTAGGTGCCGGTGACATGAGCCACCAGGGTCCGGTCGACATCGTTCGGCGTGACCTCGGAATACAACTCCACCTCCACAACGGTCAGCCGCTTGCCGCCCTTCAGGGCGCGAGCCTCGGCGAGGATGTCCCCCGGCGCCGGCTTGCGCAGGAAATTGATATGCAGATTGGTGGTCACCGCCAGTTCCACCGGCCCCAACAGGCTGAGAACCACCGCGTACATGGCCACGTCGGCCAGGGCCATCATCGCTGGCCCGGCCACGGTACCGCCAGGCCGCACCAGATCGGGGTTATAGACCATGCGCAGCCGGCCCTGACCGTGGGCGATGGCTTCGGTGTGGATGCCCAGGAGCCGCGTGATCGGCAGTTCGCGGTCCAGGATGGCGTTGAACTCGGGCAATGAAATTCGCGACATGGGCGGCTATAGTCCCTGCGGGATGTGTTGCCGGAAACGAGACCACGCCGTGAGCATAGCTCTAGACGGTGCCGTATGGAACCCGGGACTCGGCGGCCGGAATGGGCGGCTGTCCTGAGTCGACGAAACGAACCAGAAACACCGGCCCACAAAGAAGGGGACACAGCACGGCATGCACGCTGAAGACAAAACCCGCGCCCCGAGCAGCCGTTGGCTGGGCCTGGCGGCGCCGCGTGGCGTGGCCCGCGGCGTGGGACTGGGCCTGGTCCTGAGCGCCGCCGCGGTGGCCGCTGGATCCAGCACCACCGCTGCCGCGGCCGGGTCGGTGGCTCCCGAGGACGCCCGCGCCGCCGTGGCCCGCGCGGCCGAGCGAATCACCGCCGGCCAGCCCGCCGAGGCCGTGGAAGCCTTGCGCGAGGCCACGTTGGCGGTGTGGAGCGCCGCCCCCCTGGACCTGGTGATGGTCGCCGAGGCCGCCGGTCAGGCGGCGGGTTTCCGGGACTTTGATCCCCGGAACGGCGGACCCTATCCCGCCGGCGAGCCTCTGCATCTTTACATTGAGCCCATCGGCCTGCACTACGCTTTCGCCGAGGGCGTCTATACCATGGGCCTGGCGGCCGACTTCCTGGTTCTGAACCGGGACGGCACGATCCTGGGCGGGCAACGCAATTTCGCCGACGTTCCGTTCACCTTTCATGTTCCCTCGACGGTGGTTTACATGACGGCCTCGTTTCGCACCGACGGGTTGCCGCCCGCCGACTATCTGCTTCAATTGACGGTCCGCGACACCATCGGCGGCGGGTCGGTGACACGCGAGGTCCCATTCTCGATCATCGCGCCCTGACACCGGTCCGGTCGAACCGCAAGGCGGCTTGCCGCCGTTACAGGGAGGAGTCCATGACCACACCAGCCCAAGCCACCGCCGCCGCCTCGCCCGACGCGCCCATTCTGCTGCGCGGCGACAGTGGCGGGGTCGCGACCCTCACCCTCAACCGGCCAGCGGCGCGCAATGCCCTGTCCGTCGCCCTGATGACCGCCCTCCAGAAGGCCATCGCCGATATCGCCGCCGACGACTCCGTCAAGGCCGTGATCCTGGCGGCCAACGGTCCCGCCTTCTGTGCCGGCCACGACCTCAAGGAGGTGCGCGCCAATCCGGGACGCGAGAGCTACGAGGCGCTGTTCCGTCAGTGCTCGGATCTGATGCTGTCCATCGTCCGCCTGCCCAAGCCGGTGATCGCCCGGGTTCACGCCATGGCCACGGCGGCCGGGTGCCAGCTTGTCGCCACCTGTGACCTGGCGGTGGCGGCGGAGGGCGCCCGCTTCGCCACTCCTGGGGTCAACATCGGTTTGTTCTGCTCGACACCCATGGTGGCCCTGTCGCGCAATGTGGGCCGCAAACCGGCCATGGAGATGTTGTTGACCGGCCGCCCAATCGAGGCCACCGAGGCGCTGGCCCTCGGGCTGGTGAACCGTGTGGTGCCCGCCGCCGACCTCGACGCCACGGTGGGCGACATGGCCGAGGTCCTGGTCGCCAAGTCACCGCTCACCCTGGCCATCGGCAAGGAGGCATTTTATCGGCAGCTCGACATGCCGCTGGCCGACGCCTATGCCTATGCCTGCGAGGTGATGACGACCAACATGATGGCCCGCGACGCCGAGGAAGGTATCGACGCCTTCCTCGAAAAGCGCCATCCGGCATGGACGGGGCGGTAGCCGGTGCCCAGCCAGGGGACCGGCGTACTCCGCGTATTCGGTCAAGGCCGGCTTGAGGCGGACGGCCGTCGTATGGCGTGCGCGTGAAAGCCGGGGACGGCGTCGGCCCAGCGTTTGGCGATGTAGCAGACAGAACCCCGGTGGGGTTCCGTGGCACGCATGGACACGACCAAGAATCGGTCGTGCAACATGGCGTCGAGCGCCAGGCGGTCCTCCTCGGTATGCCATTCCAGGTACAGGGCGCCGATGCGATCCCCCCAGTCCGGCAACACGCGCTCCAGGATCGGTACCTCGCAGCCCTCGGTGTCCACCTTGAGGATGGAAATGCGCTCCAGGCCGGCGTCGCCAAGGACCGTTCGCGCATCCCGCACCCGAACGGTTCGCCGCTCCCGGCCGCTTTCCGAACTGCGATACAGCGACGCCTGCATGGTCTGATTGTTGCCCGTAAACATCGGCCCCTCGCCGTCGGCGACATGCAGGCCAAAGGGATGCACCGTAATAGCCGCGATGTCCCGGGTGTTCCGCTCCAGCAGGGCCACGTTATCCGGCAACGGCTCGAAGGACAGAATGCGGGCGGTCGGGTATTGACTGTGGAACCACAGGCTGGCGGCGCCTTGATGCGCGCCGACGTCGACGATCGTCTCGATCCACTCGGCCGGAAGATACCATAGCTGCGGATACTCCTCGCCCATCAAGACCTTGCGCAAGGCTTCCCGGATGTTGCCGCCGGGCAGGTACCAGAATGGGTAATCCTTGCCCTGAAGGCGTATCGTCGTCTTGTGGGGGTCCATGGACGATCCCTCCGCTCCCGTCACGGCTCGCATATCCCTCTTGCCAGGATGATGAGCCCACCAGAAAACGCGCGACCTTATCACGACGGTCATGGTTGATGAGAACGGGCAACGAGCCCAGGTTACCGGACAGGGGTGCGCGAGACGATGGAGGTCCCTCGGCTCGCCCAGGCGACGCTCCGCGTCGCCGTAGAGTGTGGAACCGCGTCCATCTGAAGGATGGACGTGGGGGCTCGCTCGGGATGAGGCCATCCTAAACATGGTAACCTCATCCTGAGAGCCCGTCCGGAAAGTCTCGGGAACCGCAATATATTGTGTTCCCGTTTCCCGGTCACGCGCCGAATGTGGTGTTTGTCAGGGCTTTCCGGACAGACACTGAGCGCCTGAAAGGTGCGAAGGATCTCCATCGAACGTGCGGAATCGTTGCTCGCGTTAACCTGAGCCCGTCGCCCTGGTCGATGACCGCGGGCCTTCGACTCGTTTGACCAAAATCAACAAAATTATTTGACTTACATACTCGTGATCGATTAACCTCATGTTATATGTGAATGAGGTTGGTCATGACCTTGTTCTTTCAGCTAAAAACGGCTCTCAGGTCTTTGAAGATCGCCCCCCTGCCCCACCGGTTCGGGCGCGCGGCGATGGTTGTTGGCCTGGGGCTTGTCCTGGCCGCCTGTGCCGCTGGCCCAGATGGGCGCCCCGAGATGGGACTCTACCCCGTGCCGGTCTACACGGGTGGCGAACACTTTGTCTGGTGCGTGCCCTATGCTCGGGCCGTCTCGGGCGTTAGCCTGCGGGGGGATGCCGATACCTGGTGGGCACAAGCCGCAGGCCGCTACGATCGCGGCACTCGGCCGGCCCCCTACGCGGTGCTGGTCTTGAAGCCAACAAGCCGGCTATCGGCCGGGCATATCGGCGTGGTGACCGGCATCATTGGGCCACGCAAAATCCGCGTTAGTCACGCCAACTGGGGTTGGAATAGCGCTACACGGGGCCGCATCTATACCCACATGCCAGTGCTGGACGTTTCGCCCGCCAACGACTGGAGTGCCGTGCGCTTCAAGCATCCCGACGTGGACGGGTATGGTCGCGTCTACCCGGCGCTGGGATTTATCTACTCGCCGAAGACACCAGACCTCCGGATCGCCGAGGCCCGGCCGCCCGCGCCCCGCCTGCCCAGGCCGACACGACTGGAGACGCCGACCCATCCGGTCGCCGCCCCCGCGCCGCCCGATACCGTCACCGCCCTGCGACTGTTTTAGGCGTCAACTCGCGGTCCCGCCTTCCTCCAGGCGGGCGGAGACACGCCAGATGTCCTGGGCGTAGTCCATCACGGTCACGTCGCTGGAAAACCGTCCCATGCGGGCAACGTTGAGGATCGCCTTTCGGGTCCAGGTGTCCTGGTCCCGCCAGGCCAACCCCACCCGCTGCTGCGTGGCGATGTAGTCCGCGTAATCGGCCAGCAGCAGATAGTAGTCGCCATGCCGGGTCAGACTGTCGACGATGGGACGATAACGGTCTGGCTCGTCGTGGCTAAAGGTGCCCCGACCGATCATGTCCAGGACTCGATGCAACTCTGGGTCGCCGGTATAGTAGCGCCAAGGATCGTGCCCACCGGTCTTCCGCAACTTTTCCGCCTGTTCGGCCTCCAAACCGAAGAAGAAGATGTTGTCCTCACCCACTTCGTGGCCGATCTCGATGTTGGCGCCGTCGCGCGTGCCAATGGTGAGCGCGCCATTGAGCGCGAGTTTCATGTTCCCGGTACCTGACGCCTCGGTGCCGGCGGTGGAGATCTGTTCCGAAAGATCGGCCGCCGGAACGATGCGCTCGGCCACCGAGACGTTGTAGTTGGGCACGAACACAAGGCGCAGCCGGCCGGCCACCGCCGGATCGGCGTTGATCACCCGCGCGACGTCATGGATCAGTTGGATGATCAGCTTGGCCATGTGATAGGCCGGCGCCGCCTTGCCGGCGAGGATGACGCTGCGGGGCGGCTGGTCCTCGGCCACGCCATCCCGGATCCGATTGTACAGCGTGACCACGTGCAGAACGTTCAGAAGCTGACGCTTGTATTCGTGGATACGCTTGACCTGGACATCGAACAGACTGGCCGGATCCAGTTCTATACCCACGGTCCGCTTGATGAAGGCGCTCAAGGATTCCTTGTTCAAGCGCTTGACGGCGCGGAAGTCCTCCTGAAAGCCGGCGTCCTCCGCCAGGGGCAACAGGCCCCGCAGGTCCTCCAGGTTGGCCACCCAGCGGTCGCCCACATGGCGGCCGATCAAGGCCGCGAGCGGCCGGTTGGCGGCATACAGCCAGCGCCGCGGTGTGATGCCATTGGTCTTGTTGACGATTCGGTTGGGAAACTCCTCGTGAAGATCGGCGAAGATGCCGGCGCGCATCAACTGAGTATGCAAGGCAGCCACGCCATTGACCCGCTGGCTGCCAACGAAGGCCAGATGGGCCATGCGCACCCTTTGCTCACCGTCCTCCTCGATCATGGACAGGCGGGAGACGCGGGCGTCATCGGGCACGGTGGTGCGGCGCCGCACCCCTTCCAGAAAACGGTGGTTGATCTCGTAGATGATCTCCATGTGGCGCGGCAGCATGTCGTCGATCAGCCTCACCGGCCACGTCTCCAGGGCCTCGGGCAACAGGGTGTGGTTGGTGTAGGCGAAGGTGCCGGTGCACAGGGAC
>JANQGN010000527.1 GCA_028277295.1 Rhodospira sp. | reverse complement strand
TCCCCGGCGGGATGGTGCGCTGCGCCTGACGGCGCGAGCGCACCCTACAAGCTACAAGCTGACGGAAAGGGCGTAGGGTGCGCTCGACCGCCGCTACAGTGGCGGGCAGCGCACCGCCTCCCCGGCGGGATGGTGCGCTGCGCCTGACGGCGCGAGCGCACCCTACAAGCTGACGGAAAGGGCGTAGGGTGCGCTCGACCGCCGCGACAGCGGCGGGCAGCGCACCGCCTCCTGACGGAAAGGTGCCGCGCCCCCACCGTTTCCCCGACGGAAAACGGCATCACCGACGTCGACCCGCCTTGCAAGCAAGGTCGGCCGGGGCGCGAGCGCACCCGACACGCTTTCCTTTTCAAGACAGGCGAGGGTTTGGGAGGCTTGCCTCCCAAGCGGGGGACCTCTGCGATTCACACTATTTTTTGTTTATGGACCAAAGGGTTACTGCTTTCCAGGCGCGGAGCCACGTCATTGCGAGCCCGCATCTTTTGATGCGGGCCACGCCATCCAGGGCGGAATACGGTGCGCCTCACCCTGGATTACTTCGGAGCTCACGCTCCTCGCAATGACGAGGAAGTAGAGACTCGCGCAGTGAACATGGAAAAGCGTGACTGCGATAGAGCGGGGGACTGGGGGCGGCGGCCCATAGGCGCTCGTAAAGCGGGGGCTATCGCCCCCGCCCCCCCCATTTGGGAGGAGACCTCCCAAACCCTCCCCCATTTCTGAAAATGGGCGCTGGGGGGCATGACTCTTTGTTTTTACATGGTAATTATAAGAAGGACTGGGGGTATGGGGGCTGTGCCCCCATGAACAAACCGGGCGAAGCCCGGTACTTGCACCGACTGGAGTCTCCGTATCCTAACGCCCATGGGGCGGCAGCCCCCGCGTTGGTCCGGACAGGACCCGCCGTCCTGGGGACGCGCGACACCGGGCCGGCGCTCCTCCCGGCCCAATGGGACCGCCCCCGGGGCGATCGCCCCCAGGGCGCTCACGGCACGCCTCTCCGCGCGCTTTGCGTGCTCTCGCCGCGGGACGACTCGCCGATCACATCAAGCGTCGACGACCCGCCCGAGTCGAGCCATATACGCGTAATGCCATGAGTTTTGTCTGTTTTTTTGCGCGCGGCTGTCTGAATAGCCCGTATAAACGCCACCGCGCAACCGGTGATGCAACCACATCGACGCGATGGTGTCATTTTTTTTGAGGGGGCCGACGCGACTTTTCTGGGTGCGCGCGGGCGACCTTCTCGTGTCGGGACAGCCAACCAGACATAAGGCCCCTTGGGATTATCACCGCATGGCGGGCTGTCTGGCCCCTGCGCCCCAGATATTGCGAAAAACGCATTGACCAGGCGTTGCGCATAACGCAATATACGCTCGCCACCCCCGATGGGAGATGTCACCATGCGCAACGCGCCACCCGTGTTCCGCCGCCGCCGCGCGGCCGGTCCGCGCCCGCCGCTCTCCGCCCGGCGCCACGGGCCACGGAGCCGCGCGGGATGACCGCGCCGGCCCGTCTGCCCCGCGCCCTCTCGGAACAAGAGGCCGCCGACGCCCTCACGGCGGCCGGCTACCCGGTGACCGTGTGGACGCTGCAACGGCTGCGGCTGGACGGCACCATCGCGGCCCGGATCATTTTCGGCAAGGTCCGCTATCTGGAGACGGACCTGCCCGGCATCGTCGACACCGTCGCCCGGGCGGGGACCGCCCTGAAGGGGCGCCGGGGCCGCCCCGCGAAGAAGGCCATCCCATGTCCTCCTCCAAGCGCCCAACCAAGCGCCCATCCCGAGCCGGGGCGCCCGCGTCCAACGTCTCCCCCGACAACCCCGCCAACGCCCCTGACGGCCCTGACGTCCCTGACGTGCGCATCGGCCGGCACCGCCTCTCCTGGCAGCGCGGCGGATCGAGCTTCTATGCCACCTGGTGGGACGCCGAGGCCCGGCGAACCCGGCGCGCGAGCCTTGGCACAGCGGATCCGGAGCGGGCCGTCCTCGCGCTCGCCGAATTCGCGCTGACCCATGATCAGCCCCGCAACGCGCCCCCCGCCGAGGTGTTCCTCAGCCAGGTGCTGGCGCCCTACCTGGAGCAGCACAGCGACCACCGGCCCAGCGCCGTTCAGGCCCGCATCGCCGCCGGGCAGCTGCTGGACTTCTGGGGCGACGCGGCCACCCTCGCCGACCTGACGGCGGCGCGCCAGCGCGCCTTCATCCGCCACCAGAGGGCCCAGCGGGGCCACGCGCCCAGCACCATCAGCCGCACCCTCTCGGTGCTGTCGGCCGCCCTGGGCCGCGCCCGCAAGGAGGGCCTGGTGATCGCCGTGCCCCAGGTGCTGCTATCGCCGCATGAGATCGCCGAGTTGCTCGACGCGCCCGCCAAGGAGCAGGAACGGCGCCTGACCGTCGCCGAGATCGCCCGCTTCCTGGACGCGATCCCGGCGCGCTCCGAGCATCTGTGGCGATTCGCGGTGCTGGCCATCCATACCCTGGCGCGCCCGGACGCGCTCACCGACCTGCGCCCGGCGCAGCTCGACACCGAGCTGGGCTTGCTGCGGCTGAACCCGCCGGGCCGGCGCCAGACCAAGAAACGGCGCCCCACCATCCCGGTCACCGAGGGCCTGGCGCGCTGGCTCGCCCTCTGGGAGGCGCGGGCCGATCGCTATGTGTATGTGGGCGGGGCGACGACGGCGGCCGGGGCGGCGCGCTCCCAGCCGCGGCCGGTGGCCAACCTCAAGCGCGGCGTGCGCGCGGCGGCGATCGGTGCCGGCCTTCAGGCCGAACATGAGTGGGACGATACCCGGACGGTCACGCCCTACACGCTGCGCCGGTCCATGGCCCGGCTGCTGCGCGCGCGCGGCGTGCCCATGGCCGACACGGCGGCCTGGCTGGGCCACAGCCTGCGCGGCATGGCGACCACCGAGGAATACGCCGACGTCGACCCGGCGTTCCTGCAGACGCCGCGCGCGGCGATCGACGCCCTGGCGGTCGAGATCGATGGCCTGATGGCCGGCCCGCGCCGGCTGGACGCGACCAAAGGCCGACCAAAGCAAACGGCGGCTTCCGATCCCTCGTCAGCCGCCGTTCCGAAAAATCAAGCCCGATCAGGCTCTTAACTGGTGGGCGCGGCTGGGATTGAACCAGCGACCCCTACGATGTCAACGTAGTGCTCTCCCGCTGAGCTACGCGCCCCCATGAAAGCTTCGTTGCCTTGGCGTCAACGCCGAGGCCGGCGAAGCGGCCCCCCAACGACGCGGCGGCAGTCGCGCCGCATCGTCCGGAGGGGGGCCGTTGTACCCGCCCAGCGTGACCTTGGCAAGCCCCTGTTGGCCGGCCGTGGGTCCATTTCGCGCGCCGGCGTCCCCCCTGGATCCGGCGACCACACGATGGCGGTGTCCCTGGGGCAAGGACGGTGCTCCGCACCGTGCACACCTGAAACACAGGGATGCGCCTTTTCGGGCCATTCTGAACGCGCTGACCCGCCCAGTCCCTGGGTGCATACGCGAACGTTCCCATGCCCCCGCCCGGCCAGCTATGATGCCGGGACCGCCGACCGGATGGGCGCCGATGACCGACCTTCCCCTCGATTCCGCTCCGGCCGACTCGCTGCCCGCCGCCGCCGCCGTGCGGCTGCTGACGCCGAGCGCGCAAACCCTGCCCCTGGTGGTGGCCTCTCCCCACTCCGGCACCGCGTATCCGGCCGCCTTCCTGGCGATGACCCGGCTGCCCATGGCGCGCCTGCGGGCCAGCGAGGACACCCACATGGAGACCATGATGGCGGCCGCGCCGGACCTCGGGGCACCGCTGCTGGCGGCCCTGTTTCCGCGCGTGTTCCTGGATGTGAACCGCGAGCCGTGGGAGCTTGACCCCGCCATGTTCCTGGAGCCGCTGCCGGCCTTCGCCAACACCACCTCGCCGCGGGTGCGGGCCGGGCTAGGAACCTTACCAAGGCTGGCGGGCGACGGCCATCCGATCTACGCCCGCCGGCTGCCCCTGGCCGAGGCGGAGCGCCGACTCGCGCTTCACTACCACCCCTACCACGATACCCTGACACGGCTGCTGCGGCAGACGCGGACGCGTTTCGGTCACGCCGTGCTGTTGGACTGCCATTCCATGCCGTCGTCGGCGCTGGAGGAAGAACGGCCCTGGAGCCGCCCGGACGTGATCCTTGGCGACCGCCACGGCACGGCCTGCGATCCGCTGGTCACCGATACGGCGGAGGCGGTGTTGCGGGACCTGGGGCTGCGGGTGCGGCGCAACCGGCCCTACGCCGGCGGCCACACCACCCGTCACTACGGCCGCCCCGAGACCGGGATGCACGCCCTTCAGATCGAGGTCAACCGAGCGCTGTACATGGACGAGCGCACCCGCCGGCCGACGGAGGGCCTGGCGCGACTCAGCCACTGCATGATGGGACTCGTGGAGGCAATGGGAGCGTTGCCCCGCCGGTCGCTGGCGGCGGAGTGACCACGGTCACCCCTCCCCTCCGCCGCACCTATGGGCGCGACGACGGGAACGCCTTCAGACCATCGACGGCCGGCGACGGAAAAGGCCCCCTGAGGGGCCGTCCAGTCGCTTAACCAAGGCTTCATGGGGTTGGAGCGGGTGATGGGAATCGAACCCACGACATACAGCTTGGGAAGCTGTCGTTCTACCACTGAACTACACCCGCGACGACACAACCCACGACGACACACCGGCAACCGCCAGCGGCGTGATGCCTCCCGCCGGTCACCCCGCCGAGACGCGACGTCTCTTCATACGATGCCCGCCGCCGCCGGGCAAGAGGCGTGACGACAACGGCAGGGCTCCGAACCCGGATGGACGATCGTTTAAGAAGCGCCTTCCGAGAGGACCGGAGCACGCGATGGAGATCCTTCGGTCGCTCCGCTTCCTCAGGA
>JANQGN010000497.1 GCA_028277295.1 Rhodospira sp. | reverse complement strand
CAGTACGAGACCCAGGGTCACCCCTACTACGCCTCCGCCCGGCTGTGGGATGACGGCATCATCGACCCGGCGGAAACCCGCATGACCCTGGCGCTGGGCATCTCCGCCTCGCTGAACGCCCCGATCGGCGAGACGCGCTACGGGGTGTTCCGGATGTAGTGGAGGTTCTTCATTGAACGACACCGTAGGGCGGGCTCGGCCGAAGGCCAGCCCGCCGGACACTCGACCCTGGTGCGCTGCGCCGGCCGGCGCGAGCGCACCCTACGGATCTCCGCGACGGGCCGCGACCAAAGGACAAGCCCCATGACCGACACTCCCAACGCCCTGTCCGTGGCCACCGACGCCCGGGGCGTGGCCACCGTCACCCTGACCCGCCCGGCCGTGCACAACGCCTTCGATGACGCGCTGATCGCCCGCCTGACCGAGACCTTCCGGTCCCTGGGCGCCGACGACGCGGCGCGGGTCGTGGTGCTGGCGGCCGAAGGCAAAAGCTTCTCGGCCGGCGCCGACCTCACCTGGATGAAGCGCATGGCCGGCTACTCGCGCGCCGAGAACCTGGCCGACGCGGGCGCGCTCGCCGACATGCTGGAAGCCATCGACCGCTGCCCCAGGCCCACCCTGGCGGTGGTTCAGGGCGCGGCCATGGGCGGCGGAGTCGGGCTGGTGTCCGCCTGCGACATGGCGGTGGCCAGCACGCGGGCCAGCTTCGCCCTGTCCGAGGTCAGGCTCGGGCTGATCCCCGCCGTCATCAGCCCCTACGTGGCGGCGGCCATCGGCCCGCGCGCCTGCCGGCGGTATTGTCTGACGGGCGAGCGCTTCGACGCCGAGACCGCGCTTCGCCTGGGCCTGGTCTCCGAACTGGCCACGCCGGAGGACCTGGGCGCCGCCGCCCGGCGCCTGATCGACGCCCTGCTGGCGGCCGGACCTGTCGCCCAGCGTGCCGCCAAGGACCTGATTCGCGCCGTGGCCTTTCGGGTGCCGGATCAGGCACTCAAGGACGACACCGCCGCGCGCATCGCCGATATCCGTGCCGGCGCGGAAGGCCGCGAGGGCGTGACCGCCTTCCTGGAGAAGCGGCGGCCAGCCTGGACCACCCCGGCCTGGACCAGCAAGGAGTAGACCACGGATGTTCAGCAAGATCCTGATCGCCAACCGTGGCGAGATCGCCTGCCGCGTCGCCCGCACCTGCCGGCGCCTGGGCATCGCCACCGTGGCCGTCTATTCCGACGCCGACGCCGACGCCATGCACGTGGACCTGTGCGACGAGGCGTGGCGGCTGGGACCACCGCCGGCGCGGGACTCCTATCTGCGCGGCGACGCCATCCTGGAGGCCGCCGCGCGCACCGGCGCCCAGGCCATCCACCCGGGGTATGGCTTTCTGTCGGAGAACGCCGCCTTCGCCCGCGCCTGCGCCGAGGCCGACGTGGTGTTCATTGGCCCCACCCCCGAGGCCATCGAGGCCATGGGCTCCAAGTCCGAGTCCAAGCGGTTGATGGAGCGGGCCGGGGTCCCCCTGGTGCCTGGCTACCACGGCGCCGACCAGTCCGACGCGGCCCTCTTGGCGGCCGCCGAGAACATCGGCTATCCGGTGCTCGTCAAGGCATCGGCCGGCGGTGGCGGCAAGGGCATGCGCGTCGTCAACACGCCCGCCGACCTGCCCGCCGCCATAGAGGGCGCCCGTCGCGAGGCCGCCAGCGCCTTCGGCGACGACACACTCCTGGTCGAGAAGTTCCTGGGTGCCCCCCGGCATGTGGAACTGCAGGTTTTCGGCGACACCCACGGCACCGTGGTGCACCTGTTCGAGCGCGACTGCTCCATCCAGCGCCGTCACCAGAAGGTCATCGAGGAAGCCCCCGCCCCCAACCTGCCCGCCGAGGTACGCGCCGCCCTGGCTCAGGCCGGCGTGGCCGCCGCACAGGCGATCGGCTACGTGGGCGCTGGCACGGTCGAGTTCCTGTACCAGGATGGCCGCTTCTACTTCATCGAGATGAACACCCGCCTGCAGGTGGAGCACCCGGTCACCGAGATGATCACCGGCCAGGACCTGGTGGAATGGCAGCTTCGGGTGGCGGCCGGCGAGCCCCTGCCGCTGACTCAGGCGGATCTTTCGGTCTCGGGCCACGCCATTGAGGCCCGGGTCTATGCCGAGGACCCGGCGGGCGGCTTCCTGCCGTCCATCGGCACGCTCCGCCACCTGCGGCCGCCCACCGAGGGGCCGCATGTGCGCGTGGACACGGGCGTTCGGCCCAAGGACGAGGTGTCCATGCACTATGACCCGATGATCGCCAAGCTGGTGGTCTGGGATGCCGACCGGCTCTCGGCCCTGCGGCGGCTGCGGACGGCGCTGGAGCGCTATCAGGTCGTCGGCGTGGCGACCAATCTGGAGTTCCTGGGCGGCGTCGCGGCCCATCCGGCCTTCGGCCGGGGCGAGGTGGGCACCCGGTTTATCGACACCCACGAGGCCGACCTCTTCCCCGAGACCACCGCGGCGGACGATGGCGTGCTGGCGCTGGCGGCGCTGGACGTGCTGCTGCGCCGGCAACGGCAGGCGGGAACCCTGGCGGCGGCCTCGGGCGATCCACACTCGCCATGGCACGTGCCCAACGGCTGGCGCCTCAACGACGACAACCACCAGACATTGGTGTTCCGCGACGAGTCCGGCACGCAGGCCGTGACGGTGCACTATCGCCCGACAGGCTATCGCCTGGACTTGCCCGGCGGCACCCGCCTGGCGCGCGGCGAGATCGACGCCAGCGGCGACCTGGTCAGCGACATCGACGGCTTTCGGCGCCGGGTCACGGTGGTACGGCAGGGGCTTGATCTGGTAATCCTGGACCGGGGCCGGCACCATCGCCTGACCCTGGACGATCCCGCCGCCCGCGCCGCCGATCGCGACCCGGGGGCGGGCGGCCTGGTCGCCCCCATGCCCGGCAAGGTTACCCGGGTGCTGGTGGAGGCCGGCCAGACGGTCGACAAGGGCGATCCACTGATGGTGCTGGAGGCCATGAAGATGGAGCACACCATCACCGCGCCCGCCGACGGAAGCGTCACCACGGTGCACTTCGAGACCGGCGATCAGGTGGCGGACGGCGCTCCACTGCTGGATTTCGAGGCCAAGGGAGGCTGATCAATGAGAGGGTCCGACCAGGACGGCGTGGCGATCGAGATGATCTTGCGGGACTTCGCCCTTGCCGTCTGCGAGGCCCAGGGAATCGCGCGGCGGCTGGGCTTCCTGGCCACCAGCGTCGAGGAAAGCGTCGAGGACGTGATCGACTTCCACGCCGCCGTGGAGACCCTGGTCAGCGCCGCCCCGGTGACGGACTCCGCCCGGGCCATGCGCGACCGGATGAGCGACGCGGACCGGCGGCTGCTGCGCGAGACCCGGGCGGCGCGCAACGAACTGGTCTATGACTTCTTTATCGATCATCCGCTGCACCCGGGCGGCGCCCCCGACCCGCGGCTGGCGGCGCGGGCGCACAAACGCCTGGGCGAGCTGCGCGCGGTGTTGGCGCGGGCGCAGGCCCTGACCGACCGCCTGGAAGCAGACCTGGCCGAGACGGATGAGTCGTCCGAGCCGTGATCGCCGAGACACCACGCTTGGAAGGAGTCGATCACCGTGCTGCCCCGATCGGTGAAACTGGTGGAGGTGGGGCCGCGCGACGGCCTGCAAAACGAGCCGCGCGCCGTGCCCACGGCGGTCAAGGTGGACCTGATCGAGCGCCTGGCGACCGCCGGCCTGGCGGTGATCGAGGCCGGCAGCTTCGTCTCGCCAAAGTGGGTGCCGCAGATGGCCGACACCGCCGACGTGCTGGCCGCGATCACCCGCCGGCCCGGGGTGTCCTACCCGGTGCTGGTGCCCAACGCCAAGGGACTTGACGCCGCCCTGGCGGTGACCGGGGTCGAGGAGATCGCCGTGTTCGGCGCCGCCTCCGAAGCCTTTTCCCATCGCAACACCAACTGTTCCATCGCCGAGGGCCTGGAGCGGTTCGCGGGCGTGATCGCCGCCGCCCGCGACAGGGGGCTGCGAGTGCGTGGCTATGTCTCCTGCGTTCTGGGATGCCCGTACGAGGGCGCGGTGAACCCGGCCATCGTGGCCCGGGTGGCCGGCGATCTGTTCGACATGGGCTGTTACGAGATCTCCCTGGGCGACACCATCGGCGCAGGAACACCCCTGGCCGCCCAGCGCATGGTGGACGCGGTGGCCAAGCGGGTCCCGCGCGATCGCCTCGCCGCGCATTTCCACGACACCTATGGCCAGGCGCTGGCCAACCTGCTCGCGGTCATGGAACGCGGCGTGTCGGTCATCGACAGTTCGGTCTCGGGCCTGGGCGGTTGCCCCTACGCCCAGGGGGCCAGCGGCAACGTGGCCACCGAGGACGTGCTGTACATGCTCAACGGCATGGGCATCGAGACCGGCGTGGACATGGACGCCCTGTTACGTGCCGGCGCCATGATCGGCGCGGCCCTCGGTCGACCACCGGCCTCCCGGGTTGGGCGGGCGCTGGCCAGGCGCGACCAGGCCGATCCCGGCGCGGCCTGAGCGTTTCCCCATGGATCCCCTGGCCCAGGTGGTCGCCGCCGCGCGCGCCTGCACCCTCTGCGCCGACCATCTGCCGCTCGGTCCCCGGCCGGTGCTGCGGGCGCGCACGACGGCCCGGCTGCTGATCATCGGCCAGGCCCCGGGGACCAAGGTGCACGCCACCGGCATCCCCTGGAACGACCCGTCCGGCGATCGCCTGCGGGCCTGGCTGACCATGGAACGGGACACGTTCTATGACGAGACCCGGGTCGCCATCGTGCCCATGGGCCTTTGCTACCCCGGCCGCCTGCCACGCGGGGGCGACGCGCCCCCTCGCCCGGAATGCGCCCCCCACTGGCATCCGCCGCTGCTGGCCGCGCTCCCGAACATCCGACTCACCCTGCTGGTGGGACAGTATGCCCAGGCGCGCTACCTCGGCGACAGGCGCGGCGCCACCCTGAGCGACACCGTGCGCGCCTTCGCCATTCATCTGGAGGCCGGGTTTCTCCCCCTGCCCCACCCCAGTTGGCGCAACACCGCCTGGCTCAAGAAGAACCCCTGGTTCGAGACCGATCTGTTGCCGGTGCTGCGGGACCGCGTGGCGGGCGCGATGGCCTGCCTCTGACGCGGGGCTCTGACGCGCCACCCTTGATGTTGACCGCCCGGCGCGCCAATATCGCGGCCCGTTTCCTCCGCATCGGACCGCCCCATGGATTCCCGCGACGCCGCGAAGGCCAGCCTTGCCGACTACATCACCGAAAGCGAGGCGGTCCTCGCCCACATGCGGGACGCCGACCTGTCGGCACAGACGGACGCGGCGGTGCAAGCGATCGTCGCCGCGCTTCAGGAGCGCAAGCCGCTTCTGGTCTGCGGCAACGGCGGCTCGATGGCTGATGCCCTGCACATCGCTGGCGAGTTGACGGCCCGGTTCCTGCTGGACCGCCGTGGCCTTCCCGCCGTGGCCCTGGGCTCCAATCCCTCCACGGTGACCGCGTGGAGCAACGACGTCGACTATGCCAGCCAGTTCGCCCGCGAGGTGGAGGCGATGGGCGCGCGAGGCGGGGCCCTGCTCGCCCTCAGCACCAGCGGCAATTCTGCCAACGTGATCGCGGCGCTGGACGCCGCGCGACACCTCGGCTTGACGACCATCGGCATGACCGGAGAGGGCGGCGGCCGCATGGCGCCCCTGTGCGATATCCTGATGGCGGTGCCGTGCCGCTTCACGCCGCTGATCCAGCAGGCGCATCAGGTGCTCTATCATTACCTGTGCCTGCGCGTGGAAGCAGAGATGGCGTGAGGCCAGTCCGCTACACCGAAAACGACGTTCCGCATCCACAGGTGGCAGTGGCGTTCGGGTTGCGGATGGTGAAGGCGGCGGACATCAAGTCCTCGGTGTAGTCGATGATCGCCCCGCCCAGCAGGTCAAGGGAGGCTTCATCGATCACCACGCGGATACCGTGGGCCTCGAACACGCGATCGTCCTCGGCCGTCACCCGGTCCAGATCGAAGCGGTACTGAAACCCCGAGCAACCGCCGCCGTCCACAATCACCCGCAACATGGGAGCCGGGTCGGCCTCGCTCTCGGTCAGGGTCTTGACCCGGGCCGCGCAGGCCGGGGTGATGGTGACGGCCGGCATCTCGGTATCTGCCGGTGCCGCCAGGGTGTCCGCGTCGCTCATCGGCTCCCATCCTTGCATTTCAGTTGCCCGGTTCACCCAGGATGTAAGAACCGGCGCCGGGTCTGTCGAGGGCAGGGCTTATACCAACGGCGCCTGACATTGACTCTTGCGGCGGCGCGTAGGGACTCTTGCGGCGACGCGTGGGGTGCGCTCGACCGCCATAAAATGGCGGGCAGCGCACCACCTCTTGGCGGAATGGTGCGCTGCGCCTGACGGCGCGAGCGCACCCTACATCCTACATGCAATGAGGGAAGATCAAGATCTGATGCCGTTGGTATTGGAACTCAGATAACCGATTTGTAAGAGCCCGTCCGGAAAGTCTCGGGAACCGCAATATAGTGTGTGCCCGTGCCCGAATCACACGCTGTATGTGGTGTTTTGCAAGGCTTTCCGGACAGACACTAAGGGTCGATGGGTCCGTGGGAGATCCTTTGCTTCCTGCGGACGCTCAGGATGAGGACTTTCACTTTTTAAGGGCTTCATCCTGAAGGAGCGGAGCGACTGTAAGGATCTCCATCGGTGGTCCCGATCCTCGCAGGGAGCGCTTCTTAAACGATCGTCCATCCGAATTCGGAGCCCTGGCTGTCGAGGGGCCGGTCATTGCCAGTATGGCACAACGGGGATAGGCTGCCGGCCATGATCAGCCCCCCTCTCGCCACCGTACCGGCCAAAAACGCGCCGCCTCCGCCGCCGCCGGACCTGCTGCGGGCCTGCGCCAGCGACCCGGCACGCACCCGTGGCCGGCTCCATGCGGAAGACGAGTCGCCAACCCGCACCGCCTTTCAGCGCGACCGCGACCGCATTATCCACTGCGGCGCCTTCCGCCGGTTGCAGTACAAGACCCAGGTGTTCGTCTATCACGAGGGCGAGAACTACCGCACCCGCCTGACCCACAGCCTGGAGGTGGCGCAGATCGCCCGTTCGGTGGCCCGGGTGCTGGGGCTCGACGAGGACCTGGCCGAGGCTCTGGCGCTGGCCCACGACCTGGGCCACACCTGCTTCGGCCATGCGGGAGAGAAGGCGCTCCGCGACTGCATGCGCGACCACCAGGGCTTCGACCACAACGCCCAGAGCCTGCGCATCGTCACCAAGCTGGAGCACCGCTATATTGCCTTCGACGGCCTCAATCTGACCTGGGAGGCCCTTGAGGGCCTCGTGAAGCATAACGGCCCCTTGCTGGGCGCCACCGACAGCCCCCCCCTGCCCCTGGCCATCGCCGAATACGCCGAGACCCACGACCTGGAACTGCACACCCACGCGGGTCCCGAGGCCCAGGTAGCGGCGCTGGCCGACGACATCGCCTACAACGCCCATGACATCGACGACGGCCTGCGCGCCGGCCTGTTCACCGAAAACGACCTTCGCGACGTGCCCCTGGCCGGGCCGGTGTTCCGCGCCCTGGCGGATGCCCATCCGGGCCTGGCGCGCGGCCGGTTGATCCACGAGTCCGTGCGCCGCCTGATCCACGCCATGATCGACGACCTGTGCACGGAGACCGCGCGCCGCTTCGCCGAGAACCGCCCCGAGCGGATCGAGGACGTGCGCGCCATGAACCGCCCCCTGGTGGCCTTCTCCGAGGCCATGCGGGAAAACGACCGCGCGTTCAAGGCGTTCCTGTTCCCCAACATGTACCGCCACCATCGCGTCAACCGCATGACCAGCAAGGCACGGCGGGTGGTCCGCGACCTGTTCGACCTCCTGCTGGCCGAACCGGCGCTGTTGCCGGGCGACTGGGCGGCGCGCGCCCTGGCGGCCGGCGACGACACCACGCGGCGGGCGCGGGTGGTCGCCGACTACATCGCCGGCATGACCGACCGCTTCGCCCTTGACGAGCACGCCCGGCTGTTCGATCCCTCCGTCAAGCCCTGAACGGCCCTATCCTGTCTCCCGAACACACCGGATCGCCCCTTTCCATGAACGTCTTCAATGCCTACAAGGACCGTATCCTTGACCTTCTGCGCACCCTGATCAGCGACGGCACCCTGCCGGCCGGCCTGGACCTGTCGCGGGTCACCGTGGAACCGCCGCGCGACCCCGCCCATGGCGACCTGGCCACCAACGCCGCGATGGTGCTGGCCAAGCCGGCCGGGCTGAAGCCGCGCGACCTGGCCGAGACGCTGTGCGGGCGTCTGCGGAAGGAAGCCGGTGTCTCCGAAGCCGCCGTGGCCGGCCCCGGCTTCATCAACATGCGGCTGATCCCGGCGGTCTGGCTGTCCATCCTGCGCGACTGCCTGCGCCGGGGCGAGGGCTTCGGCGATTCGACCCTGGGCGGCGGCCGTAAGGTCAATGTGGAGTTCGTCTCCGCCAATCCCACCGGCCCCATGCACGTGGGCCATGCCCGCGGCGCCGTGATCGGCGACGCCCTGGCCGGACTGCTGGAAAAGGCCGGCTATCGGGTCACCCGGGAGTACTACGTCAACGATGCCGGCGCCCAGGTGGACGCGCTCGCCCGCGCCGCCCATGCCCGCTATCGTCAGGCACTGGGGCGCCTGAGCGAGGACGACATCGCCGCCATGCTGGCGGGCAAGGAGATCGAGTACGGCGGCGACTATCTGGTTCCGGTGGGTCAGGCCCTGGCCGGTGAGGCCGGGGACCGATGGGCCGACACGCCGGAGACCGAATGGCTGCCCGAGATCCGCGATCGCGCCGTGGCCATGATGCTGGACCTGATCCGCGACGACCTGGCGGCCCTTGGCGTCACCTTCGACGTGTTCACCAGCGAGCGTGCCCTGGTGGCCGCCGGACGGGTGGACGACACGTTGTCCTTCCTGGAAGACAAGGGTCTGATCTACACCGGCGTGCTGGAGCCGCCCAAGGGCAAGACGCCCGAGGACTGGGAGCCGCGCCCGCAGACCCTGTTCAAGGCCACCGGCTTCGGCGACGACGTGGACCGGCCGGTGCGCAAGTCGACCGGCGCCTGGACCTACTTCGCCGGCGATATGGCCTATCACCGCGACAAGGTGGCGCGCGGCTTCGACGACCTGATCAACGTGTTCGGCGCCGACCACGGCGGCTATGTCAAGCGCCTGCAGGCGGTGGTGCGCGCGGTCGGTGACGGCCGCGTCGGCCTGGACGTCAAGCTGTGCCAGCTGGTCAAGCTGCTGGACGGCGGCGAGCCGGTGAAGATGTCCAAGCGCGCCGGCACCTTCATCACCCTGCGCGAGGTGGTCGACCGGGTGGGCCGCGACGTGGTGCGCTTCATCATGCTGACGCGCAAGAACGACGCCGCGCTGGACTTCGACTTCGCCAAGGTCACCGAGCAGAGTCGCGACAACCCGGTATGGTATGTTCAGTACGCGCACGCGCGCGCCTGTTCTGTGGTGCGCCACGCGGCGACCGTGTTTCCGGACCGGGACCGGTCTCCCGAGGCCCTGGCCGAAGCACCCATCGAACGGTTGGAGACCCACGAGGAACAGGCCCTCATCCGCCTGTTGGCCAGTTGGCCCCGCGTGGTGGAGGGCGCCGCCGAGGCGCACGAACCGCACCGTGTCGCCTTTTACCTGGCCGAGGTCGCCGCCGCTTTCCATGGGTTGTGGACCAAGGGCAAGGACGAGGCCGACCTGCGCTTCCTGCTGCCCGACGACGAAGCGTTGTCCCTGGCCCGACTCGCGCTTGTTCAAGGGGTGGCGACGGTGATAGCCTCAGGCCTGAGAGTCTTCGGCGTTCAGCCAGTAAGGGAACTTCGCTGATGCCAGGCATGAAGCGGTTTCGGCGCAACGGGCGCGAGGAACCGATTTCCCTCGATGACGAAATGTTCCGCCTGCTGCCGGAGGACGGCGACCCCACCCTCGACAGGGACGACGACTGGGGCCGGGGCCGCTCCCGGGACGATCTGGACTTCGGCGACGGGGACATGGATTACGCACCTGGAGGGAGCGGCGACCTCGCCGCCCGCTTCGGGGAGCGCCGCTCGGTCATGACCCTGTTGTCGGCGCTGGTGATCCTGGTGGTGGTCGCCGGGGTGGTCTGGTACCTGGTGTTGGGCCCGGCGCCGGGATCACGCGCGCCAGACGAGACCCAGGCCGCCGGCGACCCCTCCGTCATGGCCGTGCCCGCCGCCCCCAGCCTGCCCGTCGTGTTCGCCGATACCGAGCCTTACAAGGTGCGCCCGGACGATCCCGGCGGTCTGAAGGTGCAGAACACCGGCATGCGCGTTTACGATCGCCTTGGCGATGGAGCGGCCGAGGACGATGGCCCGGCAGTCGAGCAATTGCTGCCCCGGCCGTCGGCGCCGGTGACGCCCCCCGCCCCGCCGCCAGCCGCCCCCGAGCCGCCGCCCCGAGTGGCTGTGGCGGCGACCTCGGCCGAGCCCGGGCCCGCGCCCACACCAGCCCCCGCGCCAGACCCAACATCGGCCCCAGCACCGGACACGGGGTCGGCGACCGCCGCCCCCGTCGCCGAGCCCGACCCCTTGGACGCCAACGCGCCGGCGACGACGCCGTCCGAACCCGCGACGACGGCACCCACCCCGCCCCCCGAGAACGTGACCGTCACGGCCCTGCGTGGCCCGCAGGTCCAGTTGGCCGCCTTCCGCGAACGACGGGCGGCGGAAGCCACCTGGGACCGTCTGGCCGAGGCTCACCCCGACCTACTCGGGCGGCTGCCTCACGCGGTGGTGTTCGCCGACCTGGGCGATCTCGGTCGGTTCTACCGGCTGCGGGCTGGCCCGCTTGCGTCTGGCGAGGCCGCCGAGCAACTGTGCCGGTCCCTGAAGCAGCGCGACGTGGAGTGTCTGGTTGTCCGCGAGTAAAGCGCCCTCCGGTGCCCCCCTTGCCGCCATCCTGGGATGTGCCGGGCTGCGACCAACCGCCGAGGAACGCGCGCTGGTGTCCGCCGCCAATCCCCTCGGCTTCATCCTG
>JANQGN010000453.1 GCA_028277295.1 Rhodospira sp. | reverse complement strand
AGCCCGTCCGGAAAGTCTCGATAGCCACAACATAGTGTGTGCCGATTCCCGAACGGCATGCCGTATGTGGTGTTGTTCAGGGCTTTCCGGACAGACACTCAGAACGGCATGGCCCGCAGGACGACGCCCCCCGGCACGCTCTCGCTTTCCAGATCGAACGCTTCCGGGCAGTCCGCCGGCTCGCGCTTGAGCACCGTGCCGCCCTTGTGGGTGATCATCTCCCCCAGGACCAGGACCCCGCCGGCGACCCGCACCAGGTCGCAGGTCTTCAGATCGATGAACTCGATTTCCGCCTCGTCGCTGAGCGCGATCTCGGCGCCCTCCGGCAACGTGGTGTAGGCCTCAACCGCCGGGTCCGTGGCGCCAACGGCATCAAGAACCATCGCCGCCCCCGGCTGTGCCTGGTCATCGTCCCCGGCCAGGGCCTGGGGAGCGGGACCAAGGCCAAGGGCCAGGGCGACGGCCAACCCGGCGATCCCGGGCAGGGTGCGGTGCGTCCTCATGATCTCGCGACTCCCTGATGGACTGGCCCACCGGCCTGCGGCGGGGGCAGGATCGCCATGCGCCGCTGGACCGATCCTAGCGCTTTGTTGGCGCCCTGTCCGCCCTCTCATGACCGTCCACGGACCCAGGCGACGCCACCGGCTGGCCCCATGCGGCCGTCCCGAACCCCGGGTCGCGCCGCGGCCGAGCGGCCGGACCGGAGGCGACGCCCGACCGTCGAGTCGCCCGGGGGCCGGGCGGAATGTCGCGGCCCGACCGATGGGAGTGACAGAATTTCAGCGGTTTGCCAAAGACGCTAGACGGGACTGCGCACTCGGAATACCAGTAGAATAAGGTTTACACGGAGGCGGCAACGGGGATATCCGGCTCCGACGGCTGGTCGCGCGCCGACCAGGCCAAATGGAAACCGGCTGATGATCGGCCCCAGGATTGGGGCGACCAAGGATGGGGCCGGCGACACGACCACGGGTGCGGTGGCGGGGCGAGGGGGACCGAAGGGCACGACGCGGCATCGCCAACACAATGTCATCGGCTCGGTCATCTCATGGCGGTATCGTGCCGCGCCCCCCGGTATCGAGGGGCTGGCCGGCGCCCGTCGTCAACACTGTCGTCAATGATCCCGTCATGATCAACAGGGGTGGGGAAGCCATGCGATCCAAGCTGCTGCGGTACACGGCCATTGCGGTTGTCGGCTCCAGTTTTTTGTCGGGCTGTCAGACACTGCAAACCAACAAGTACGGCTATGACTACTCGTCCGACGTCTGCAAGGCACAGCGCGATCAGCTTCTGGAGCAGCAGGACTACTTCGCCGAGGACCTGATCAAGGGCGTCGTGGGCGGTGCCGCCCTGGGGGCGCTGAGTGGCGCCCTGGGGGCCGCCATCACCGGCGGCGACGTGGGCGAGGCGGCCGCCGTGGGCGCCATCGCTGGCGCGGTGGCCGGGGCCGGCGCCGCGTACTTCAACCATGTGCTGAAGGAATCCGGCAACCAGTCCAAAATGCTGAGCACCATCCTGCTGGACATGGAAACGGATGCCGAGCGCCTGGATCGCACCCAGCGCGCCCTGGATGCCCTGATCGCCTGCCGCCGCGGCGAGGCGCAGACCATCCGCGCCAACGCCCGCGCCGGCACCATCGACCAGGCCACCGCCCGCAGCCAGATGGCCGAACTCAATAAGAAACTGCGCGAGGACCTTCGGGTCGCTCGTGAGATCAACGGCAACATCGCCGAGCGCCGCACCGAGTTCCGCGTCGCCGCCGTGCAGGTGGGCGCGGTCTCCGGCAGCCGGCCGCCGCCGCGCACCACCGCCGCGCCCGCCAGCGCGCCGCCGCCAGCGGCCACGGCGTCGCAACCGGCGGTTCAGGTCACGCCGGAGAACAAGCCGACCCAGACCAAGATTGGCGAGACCTACACCACGCTGGAGAAGCGCAGCGTGGCCGTCGACAGCAAGGTGACCGAACTGGCCTCGCTGGAGCAGAGCACGGCCGGCGACGGCGGCTTCAGCACCAGCTGGTTGCTTCGGGCGCCGGCCGATGCCGTTGCCGTGATGCCGGTGCCGGCCACCGCCTGCGGACCCTGTTCCGGGTCGTAAGTCCAGTCGTGTCCGGTCGCCCGGCCCCCATCCCGCCCCTTTATCGGGGGCTGGGTGGGGGCGAGTCGTGACATGGGATCGACATAATCAACGCTCAGGATTTGAGACGGTCCGGCGAACCTGGTCCTGGAGCCGGGGGCGCGATCACGCGATGCGCCCGGAGACACCAGACAGGACGAACCATCAATTCAGACGAGACACCAGGCGGGCAAAAGGACCAAGGCAAGAAGACCACGGCAAGGGACGACGGGGGCTGTCATGGCGGTCGGGACCATTTGGGAGGGGAGCGTTGGCCAGCGGGCGCCGCGTCCGATGGCGCGGCGAGATGATCGGGGACCGCGCCGGCGCCCAGCCGGTCGGGCGCGGGACGCCGCCGCCGTGGTCCTGGCGCTGATCCTGATCCCGGTCCTGAACCTGGCGATCGTGCCGCCGGTGCTGGCCCAGGCGGCCGCCGCCGCGACGGACGAGGAGCCCCTGCCCGCCGGCATGCCCGCCGAGCCCTTCCTGATGCTCGACACCGGCATGCACACCGCCCCGATCAGTGACGTGGTGGTGGATGCCGCGAACGGTCTGGTGGCCACCACGGCGCTCGACAAGACCGTTCGGCTCTGGGACCTGGAGACGGGTCACCTGACCGGCCGCCTCGCCGTGCCGCTGGGCGAGGGTCCGGAAGGTATCCTGCACAGCCTGGCCATCGCGCCAAACGGCGGCCGCATGATCGCTGGCGGCTACACGGGCCTGTCCTGGGATGACGGTGCCTTCAGTCTGTACACGTGGGGACTGCCCGAGCAGACGATGATGCGGCTGAAGAACCTGTCGGCCGCGATCGCCCATATGCGTTATCGCCCCGACGGCCAGATCTTCGTGGTCGGGTTCCTGTCCGGCCAAGGCATCGGCGTGTTCTCCAGCGGCGGCAAGTTCCTGGGCCAGGACCGTGATTATGGCGGCGCCGCCGTGCGTCAGATCGCCTTCGCGCCCGACGGGCGCCTGGCGGTGACCAGCGACGACGGCACCCTGCGCCTTTACAGCGCCGCCCTCGGCCTGGTGGCCAAGCGCACCCTGGAGGGCCCGGGCGTGCCCTATGGGGTGTCGTTCGCCCCCCAGGGGGGCGGCTTGGCGGTGGGCTTCTCGGGGCAGGCCCGGGTCGAGGTGCTGGACGACGCCACGCTGAAGACCCGCCATGTCGCCGCGTCCCCGCCCGGTGCCTCCGGCGACACGCCCCTGGTGCAGTGGATCAGCGATCAGGGACGCGCCCTGGTGGCCGCCGCCGGCACCCGCGCCACCGCGAAGGGCGATATCCTGGCCGCCGCCTACGATCCTCAGGCCGGGGCCTGGGCCTGGAGCGTGGATATCGGCCGCGATTCGGCCGCCGCCCTGGCGACGCGCCCCGATGGGGGCCTGGTGTTCGCCACCACCGATCCGGCCTGGGGCCAGATTTCCGCACGTGGACGCCTGCAGGTGATTCATCAGGCGGGCATCGCCGACTTCCGCGACGTGGCCGATGGCACCCTCGCGCTGTCCGCCGACGGCCGGCGGTTGGTGATCGGCACCCGTCAGGGCGGCGTCGACCCGGTGACCATCGACCTGGACCGGGGCCGCGTCACCATGGGGGGTGACGCCGGGGGGGGTGAGGCTGGCCCCGGCCTGCATGGCCCCGACCGGGCGCTGCCCGCCGCCTCGGAGGCGGACTGGCGCAACCGCACGGATCCCATGGTCGGGCGCGTGGCGATCACGCTGGACCCGGGGGAGGCGGCGCGGAGCGCCGCGCGCCTGCCCGATGGCCGCTATGTCCTGGGGAGCGACTTTACCCTGCGGCTGTTCGACGCCAACGGCCGCGAGATCACCCGCAAGGACATTCCCGCCGCCGCCTATGGCGTGGTTCCGGCCCGCCAGGCGCCGCTGATGGCCGCCGCCCTGGGTGACGGCACGGTGCGCTGGTATTCGCTGGCGCCGGGGGACGCCCTGGCGGAGGTGGCGGCGGTGTTCCACCACCGGGCATCGCGGCGCTGGGTGGTCTGGACGCCCGAGGGCTTTTTCGCCCACTCCCCCGGCGGCGGCCAGGAGCTTGTGGGGCATGTCCTGAACCGCTCCAAGGCCAAGAGCCCCATGGTGGTCGACTTCGCCCAGGTCTACCGTCTGTTCCATCGCCCCGACCTGGTGTGGGCCTATCTGGCCGATCCGCTGGGCCAGCGCGCGCGCCTGAGAGCCGCCCAGGCCGAGATTGGCGACCTGCGCCGGCTGATGCACCAGACCCCGCCCCCGACGGTGGCGCTTGTGGCCCTGTGCGAGCCGGAGAACCGTCAGCGCACCCGTGGGTTCGTGCCCGTGGCCCCG
>JANQGN010000437.1 GCA_028277295.1 Rhodospira sp. | reverse complement strand
AGCCCGTCCGGAAAGTCTCGGGAACCGCGGTATAGTGTGTGCCTGCGCCCAACTCGCATGCCATATGTGGTGTTTTGCACGGCTTTCCGGACAGACACTCAGATAGCCCGTAAATGGGGGAGGGGTCCGGTCGGGATCTCGAAGAGTTCTTCTTGTCCACGTTGAACCGGCTCTTTCCCGGCCATCGGTCTCGGTCCCGAAAAGCGCCAAGCCATCATGAGAACTGCTGTTCGCCCGGCGCGCGGCACGACAGCGGCGCTCCGTCATGCAACCGCAACAGCAATGCCCTTTTTCCAATCCGCCGAAGACTGTATGGTCCGCGCACTCTGTCCCGTTTGCCTGTCCGGAAAGCCATGGTGTGCCCCCTGCCGGGGCTCACCTGTCTGGGCGCGACATTACGGATCGTCGCCTTCAGACCGCTCCGGCCGGGCGCCCATCCCTCCTCCGAGAAGGACACGCGACCTCCATGGACCTGAACAAAATTCCTGTCGGCCAGAACCCCCCCGAGGACGTCAACGTCATCATTGAGGTGCCGCTGCGCCACGACCCGGTGAAGTACGAGGTCGACAAGGACTCCGGAGCCATGTACGTGGACCGCTTCCTGCACACCGCCATGCATTACCCGGTCAACTACGGCTTCATCCCACACACCCTGTCCGATGACGGAGACCCGCTGGACGTGATGGTGATCGGCCGCATTCCGGTGGCCGTGGGGTGCGTCATGCGGGTGCGCCCGATCGGCGTGATGCGCATGCAGGACGAAGCCGGCATGGATGAAAAGCTGCTCGGCGTGCCACACACCAAGCTGCATCCCTATCACGACAACGTCATGCACTATAAGGACGTGCGACCCATCGAGCTGCAGCGCATCGAGCACTTCTTCGTCCACTACAAGGACCTGGAAGAAGGCAAGTGGACCAAGGTGCTGGGCTGGGAGGGCCCGGAGGCGGCCTTCGAGGTGGTCACCCAGGCCATCGAGGCCGCCCAGAAGGTGAAGGGGTAAGGTGAAGGGGTAAGGCCGACCGGCGCGGCCACCGTCCGCGCCGGAGACCGCGCCGGTCCAAAGCCGGCCGACGAGGGCCGGCGCACCCTATCCATGATCTAAACGGATCGGTATGCTTCCCGTTCATTCGCCCCGACCCTGGGACGGACCGACGTTTACCGCGGAGGCAGCATGGACAGCGCGCTACTGGACCGCCTGGAGGTGGTCGAGGGGGATATCACCGCCGAGACCACCGACGCCATCGTCAACGCCGCCAACGAGCGTTTGCTTGGCGGCGGTGGCGTGGATGGCGCCATCCACAGGGCCGCCGGGCCGGAGTTGCTGGAAGCCTGTCGGGCGTTGGGCGGCTGCCCCACCGGAGAGGCCCGAATCACCGGTGGCTTCGACCTGCGGGCACGCTGGGTGGTGCACGCGGTCGGCCCGGTATACAACGACGCGCGCGCCGACGCCTGCGATCGGGAACTCGGGGCGGCCTACCTGAACGCCCTGCGTGTGGCCGCCGAGGTTGGCGCGCAAACCATTGCCTTCCCGGCCATCTCCACCGGCGCCTATGGCTTCCCGGTCGACCAGGCGGCCCGGGTGGCGGTGTTGTCGGTGGCCCGGGGTCTGGAGAAAGACCCAAGGATCCTCAAGGTGCGCTTCGTTTGTTTCAGTGACCGGTCCGCCCGGCTCCATGAGGCGGCCATCGGCGCCTTGCGCGCCCTGAACTCGGCATAGTCCGACCGCGCCTCCCATCGGGGCCAGGCGTCGGCCTGTTCAGGCGCCCCGCTTGGGATCGGCGATCTTATCCGGATATCCGCACACATCCGCGATCCCGCAGGTCGGACAGGCCGGCCGGCGCGCCTTGCATACGTACCGCCCGTGCAGGATCAGCCAGTGATGGGCGTGACGCCGGAAGCGGTCCGGCGTGACACGCTCCAAGCCATCCTCCACCGCACGCACGGTCTTGCCAGGCGCCAACCCGGTCCGGTTGGCGACGCGGAAGATGTGCGTGTCCACGGCGATGGTGGGCTGGCCGAATGCCACGTTCAGCACCACACTGGCGGTCTTGCGCCCAACCCCGGCCAGCGCCTCCAGCGCCGCCCGGTCCGACGGCACCGCCCCGCCATGCAGGGTCACCAGGTCCCGGGACAGGGCGATGACGTTCCTGGCCTTGGCGTTAAACAGGCCGATGGTGCGGATGTGATGGCGCAGCCCCTCCTCGCCCAGGGCCAGCATCGTCTCGGGCGTGTCGGCCACGGCGAACAGTGTCTTCGTCGCCTTGTTCACGCCCTTGTCGGTGGCCTGGGCGGACAGCACCACCGCCACCAACAGGGTGTAGGGGTTGACATAGTCCAGTTCGCTCCGTGGCTCCGGCAGGGCGGCGGCCAGTCGGCCGTAGAGCGTTTCGACCGCCTCGGACGCGAGCGGCGGCGCGACCGGGACAGACTCCGGCGGGGCATCGGGGGTGTCGATCATGGCGGCCCCAGCCTACACCGCCCCGGGGCGCACGGGAACCGGGGGGACCCGTCGCGGAGCCGCGGCCCTGCCGCAGGCAAGGGCTGGCCGGCCCTCCGATGCCGGCCTATAGTCGCCGCCGGACCGGTTCGGCGGGCGTCGGCGGCAAGCGCGCGCCGAACGCGAGGCGGCATCATCGGGAAGCGGGCCGGTGCCGCTGGTATCAATCGTATCGCACACCATGTTTTTGAGTCTCAGGAGACAACGATGCGGCACGAGAAGGACAATCCGATTTTTGACGCGGCGTACTTGGGACCGACAAAACTCTATCCAGCCGAACATGTTGATATTGTCTGGAATAGAGCCCCCAATTTCCTGGTTCGTGATGTCGAGGTTGTGCTCGCGCCGCTGAAATTGCGTGAGGACCCACAAAACCGCGAGCGCTACACGGCGTGGCGGAAAAACTGGTCGGCGATCCTCGGAAACTCCAGCGCGGACTGGATGCGGCCCAATGGCATCACGCCGGCCGAGGTATTCGGCGTACTGCTGAGTTGCGGATTCCAGGACGAGCTTGAGCTGAAACATGCCTTGCGGGAGTTCTCCGGCATCCAGGAATGCGGCTGGGCGCGCGACATGCTGAAAGGCTTCCCGGTGGTGGAGGACGCGCCAGATCAGGGTTAGCGTAAATCCCACACGATCCGAACCGGATCGCGGCGACGATTTGCCTAAACATCAAAATGATAGAGCCTGTCCGGACAGCCTCGGGAGCCGCAATATATTGTGTGCCTTAGCCCGAATCGCACGCCCTATGGGGTGTTTTGCACGGCTTTCCGGACAGACACTGAGAGGATGGTGAGTGAGTCCAAAATCACGCACCATGCTCGCAATGCCCGGTCGGTCGGCATGGAGTGGTCATGACATCCCCTGAGATTCGAGAAACCCGCCTGCCCAATGGCCTGCGCGTCCTTACCGATCCGATGCACACCGTCGAGACCGTCTCCGTCGGTGTCTGGGCCGACGTGGGCGCCCGCCACGAGCCCGCCGACATCAATGGCGTCTGCCATATGCTGGAGCACATGGCCTTCAAGGGCACGCGGCGACGCTCGGCGCTCGATATCGCCGTGGAGATGGAGGACGTGGGCGGCCACATGAACGCCTATACCTCGCGCGAACACACGGCGTTCTATGCCAAGATGCTGCGGGAGGACCTGCCCCTCGCGGTCGATTTGCTGGCCGACATCCTCCAGCACTCGGTGTTCGACCCGGAGGAACTGGAACGCGAGCGCGGCGTGGTCGTGCAGGAGATCTGCCAGTCGATCGACACGCCAGATGACATTGTGTTCGATCACTTCCAGGCCACCGCGTATGACAACCAGGCCCTGGGACGGCCGGTGCTGGGCACCGTGGACAGTGTCCAGCGGCTGGATTCGGGCATTGTCGGCGGCTTCCAGCACGCCCACTACAGCCCCGAGCGGCTGGTGATCGCCGCCGCCGGACGCGTGGACCACGAGGCCCTGGTGGCCCTGGTGGGCGAGCACTTCACGGCCCTGACCGCCCGGGCACCGGCGCCAGGCCAGCCCGCCCGCTACACCGGCGGCGAATACCGGGAACCCCGCGATGTCGAGCAGGTGCACGTGGTGCTCGGCTTCGACGGCGTGGCTTACGAGGACCCGGATTACTACGCCACCGCCGTTCTGGCGACCCTGCTGGGCGGCGGCATGTCGTCGCGCCTGTTCCAGGAGGTGCGCGAGAAACGCGGCCTGGCCTATACCGTCAACGCCTATGCCACCTCGTACGCGGACGGGGGCCTGTTCACGCTGTACGCCGGCACCGGCCCGGCGGACGTGGCCGCGCTGACACCGGTGCTAAGCGACGAGATCAACAAGGTGCGCGTCCACGTGGCGGCCGACGAGGTGGCGCGGGCGCGGGCTCAGTTGCGCGCCGGCATCCTGATGGGCATGGAAAGCACCAGCGGCCGCTGCGAACAACTGGCCCGCCAAGTGCTGGTCTATGGCCGGCCGATCCCCAACGACGAGGTGATGGCCGGACTCGACGCGGTCGACGAGGCCGCCGTGGCGCGCACCGCCGAGCGCATCTTCACCACCCCCCCCACGCTGGCCGCGCTGGGCACCCTGGACGCCATGGAACCACTGGAGCGACTCAAGGGGCGGATTTAGGCGGGGGTGAGCCCACGCTCGCTCTACAGAAGAGTCAACAGACATAACCGCAACTTAAAGGCGATCAGAGCCGCTTGGCTAGGATGACTTGCTTTCAAGACATTTCATGACGGCCTCTTGGGAGAGTCCGGAATCGCGCAAAACGGTCCAACTTGCGCATCGATATCGCCTTGAGGTTATGGCCAAACCTGGCGGATAAGGCGGGTGCCGTCGTGAAGGAATGTGTCGTTGGGAAGGTCGCCTTTCCGAATCCCTTGTTCCACCAGCCGCTTCGCGTCGTCAATCGACAAATGCCCAACGGTGATGGCATATACGCCTGTGGTACTTTCAAAAACGCCAACTCGATAGTGCTTAGAAGATAGAACCTCAGCCAGTTTCTTGGCTGCACTTAGAGTGCCCAGAGAACCCGCAATTACGTAGCGCATATTCTCATGTACAACCACACCCGAAGTTTCAATGACAGAAG
>JANQGN010000415.1 GCA_028277295.1 Rhodospira sp. | reverse complement strand
CTGCAAGAACAGCGGCGGCACGGCCACCGACGCCAAGCTGGCGGCGGCCCGGGCGCTGGGGGTGCGGGTGGTGATGCGCGACCGCCCGCCCCGGCCGGCTGGCGTTCCCATTGTAACTACCGTGACCGAGGCGCTGGGGTGGCTGGAGGGGCTTAGCCCCCTTGGCGTCAGGTTTACAGGGCAAGGGGACGTTGCCCCTTCCGAACCAGGGTCCCCTGTCTCGGGAGGTCCCTCGGCTCGCCGCGCTCGCTCGGGATGAGGATATGTCATCATTTCAATACATTCTTCATCCCGACCGCCCCAAAGGGGCGGAGGGATCTCCAGAGGAGACACACGCCGCTGAAGGCTTGGCGACGCCCATCCCGGCAGTATCCGAACGCCTATGGGGCTCAGCCCTCGCCCGTGCCATACCAGCGGGGCGAGTAAACCCAGGTGCCGCCGTCGGCGGCGCGCCCGAAGGTGCGCGTGGCGGAGGACCCCACCAGGACCACGGTGCGCATGTCCACCTGCCCGGGCCGGACCGCGCCCAGGGTGGTGACCGTGACCGCCTGGGCCGGGCGGCCCACGTCGCGGGCCAGCACCACCGGGGTCTCCGGTGCGCGCACGTCCAACAGCCGTTCCAGCGCGCGACCCAACTGCCAGGGCCGGGCCTTGGAGACCGGGTTGTAGAGCGCCATGGCCAGGTCGGCGCGGGCGGCGTGCTCGACCCGGTCCAGGATCACGTCCAGCGGCTTCAGGTTGTCGGACAGCGAGATCACGCAGAAGTCATGACCCAGAGGCGCGCCCACCAGCGCCGCCGCCCCCTGCGCCGCCGAGATGCCGGGCAAGATCACCAGGTCCACGCCGTGCCAGGCGGGCTCGTCGCTCTGGTGCAGGGCCTCCATGACCGCCGTGGCCATGGCGAACACGCCCGGGTCGCCCGAGGAGATGACCGCCACCCGCGCTCCCTCGGCGGCCAGGGCGAAGGCCTGGCGGGCGCGGTCCATCTCCACGCGGTTATCGGAGCCCAACACCACCTGGTCGGGGCGTGGCGTGCCGGCCATGCGGATGTAGGTCTCGTAGCCGATCCAGTGGGTGGCGCGGCGCAGTTCCTCGCGCACCACCGGGGCGCGGAGGCTGGGTGAGCCCGGCCCCAGGCCCACCACGGCCAGCCGCCCGCGCGGTCGACCGACGGGTTGAATCGCGTCCGGCGCCGTGGCCACGGCCAGGGCCACGGGACCATGGGTGGCCAGGGGCCGTGCCCGCGCGCTCTCGGGGACGGCCAGCCCGGCCATGGCCTCGGCGGAGGGTGCATCCACGAAGCACATCGAGCAGCCCAGCGCGGCGGCGGTCTGGTGGACCTCGGTTCGGGCCGCGTCCCGGGCGCGGGCCAGCACTAAGGCCACCGACTGCCGTGCCAATCCCGCCTCGGCCAGGGCGCGGGTCACGCGGTCGGGCAGGGCCCGGTCGCCGGCCTCGACGGCCACAACCACGGTCGCCGGGTGAAAGACAAGCGCCCCCGGCCCCGCGTCCCGATCCTCGGGTGTGACCCGGATCACCCGGTCGCCATCCTCGGTGAGCGGCACGCGGCTGCCCGCGATCCAGGGCGCATGGCCCTCCAGGCGTGCCGTCGCGCCGCCCAGCAGGTCCGACATGAACGCCTTGGACGCGCCGGGGTCGCGGGCGACATAGCCGGCCGGCGGCGCCTCCAGGGTCAGGCCGAAGCGCACCTCGCCGGTGGTGGTGATGGCCGGGGCCGTGCCCAGGGCGTCGCCCACCCGCTGGGCGAGGCCGTTGACGCCGCGCAGTCCGCCCAGCAGCGGCACAACGGCGCCGCCGTCCTCGGCCACGGCCAGCACCGGCGGCTCGTTGCGTTTGTTCTGGAGCAGGGGGGCGAGCGCGCGGATGACGATGCCGCTGGCGCAGAGCGCGATCACCGCCACGTCGTCCCGGTGCAGCCCCCGCAGGGTCTCGCCAAAGGACTCGTAGGTGACGTCCGCGCCCTCCACCCGGCCCGCCAGGCCATGGATCAGCGTGCCCGGCTCCAGCGCCACCTGGATGCGCCGCGCGGTCTCTAGGCTGCCCTGGCCGAGGATGATGATCGCCGCCGCGATCATCCGGCGGCCGGTCCTGGTTCGGGTCCCGGCCCGGATCCAGGCCAGGTGGGGCCGGGAATGAGGATCAGCGAGAAGTAGGGCACCGTCTCCGGATCCACCTCGGCCAGCGGCGCGATGCGCTGGGCACCCATGGTGGCCCGCTCGACGTAAAGCGCCCGGTCCATCAGGCCCAGGTCCGCCACCACCCGGCGCACCTTGGCGAAGGTGGTGCCCAGCTTCATGATGGCGGCGGCATCGGCGGCGGCCAGGCGCTGGCGCAGATCCTCCTCCGTCATCACGCCGGACAGCACCGACAGGCTTTGGTCCCGGTAGACCAGCGGCGTGCCCAGCACGGCCGCGCCCGCCAGGATGGAGCACACACCCGGCACCACCTCGGTCTCGTAGCGCCGCGCCAGCCGGTCATGCAGGTACATGAACGAACCATAAAAGAACGGATCGCCCTCGCACAACACCGCCACGTCGCGGCCGGCGTCCAGATGGGTGGCCACGGCGGCGGCGGACTCGTCGTAGAAGCGCCGCACCTCGGTCTCGTAGTCGAAGGGCGGCGGCAGTTTCTCGGTGGTCACCGGGAAGACCATGGGCAGCCGCTGTTGATCGGCCCGCAGATAGCCCTCGACGATGGTCAGCGCCTGTCCCTTGCGGCCGTTCGAGGTGGGGTAGGCCACCACCGGCACCGCTCGCAAGCGGTTGAGGGCCTTGACGGTGATAAGCTCCGGGTCTCCCGGACCGACGCCCAGACCGAACAGGCGTCCTTTCGACGGCGTCATTCAGGCGTGCTCCTCGCGGCCCAGGGCATTGACGGCGGCGGACACCATGGCGCTGCCGCCGCGCCGGCCGCGCACCACCACGAAGGGCACGCCGCGCGGGTCGGCGGCCAGCGCGTCCTTGGATTCGGCGGCGCCCACATAGCCCACCGGAAAGCCGAGGATCAGGGCCGGTTTCGGGGCTCCGGCATCCAGGAGGGCCAGCAGGTGGAACAGGGCGGTGGGCGCGTTGCCGATGGCAACCACCGCGCCCTCCAAATGGGGGCGCCAGAGTTCCACCGCCGCCGCCGAGCGGGTGGTACCCATCTCGGCGGCCATCTCTCGGACGCCCGGGTCATTGAGGGTGCACACAACGGCATTGTCGGCCGGCAGGCGGGCGCGGGTGATGCCCTCGGCCACCATGCGGCAGTCGCACAGGATGGGCCTGCCGGCGGCCAGCGCGTCGCGGCCGGCGGTGCCGGCGCTCATTCCCGGTCCGTGGGAGAACATCAGGTCGTCGATGATATCCGGCATGCCGCAGGCATGGGCGACGCGGACCGCGACGTCCTCCAGGTCGGCGGGGACGCGGGACAGGTCGGCCTCGGCCCGGATGATGGCGAAGGACCGGCGATAGATGGCGTGGGCGTCGCGGAGATAGTCGAACATGCGGGGATGATCCGGCGGGTAAACGGAGCGGCGTTGTACACCAGCCGGCCCGGGGCGGAAACCCCTCTCGGGTCCTCTGCGATCGTCCCGGGGGGCGCGAGGCTTGCCAGAGTCGGGGGGTGGCGTTAAGACCGCGCCTGTTGGGATGAGCGGGCGAGGAACACCCATGGAGCCATGGTTGACCGTGGTGGGCATCGGCGAGGACGGCCTCGCCGGCCTGGGCGAGGCGGCCCGCGACGCGGTGCTGGGGGCACCAGTGGTGATCGGCGGCGCCCGACACCTTGGCTTGCTTCCGGAGATCCCCGGCCAGGCCCGCCACCCCTGGCCAAGCCCGTTCTCGACGGGATACGACTGGATTCTGGGACGGCGCGGTACCCCGGTCTGCGTGCTGGCAAGCGGCGATCCCATGATGTTCGGCGTGGGGGCATCATTGGCGGCGCGCGTGCCCGTGGCCGAAATGCGCGTCTTGTCCGCGCCCTCATCGGTGTCGCTAGCGGCGGCGCGGCTGGGCTGGCCCCTGCATCGGGTGCCGGTGCTGCCGCTCCATGGCCGGCCACTGGCCGCGCTGCATCCATTGGTCACGGATGGCGCCCGGCTGTTGCTGCTGGCCGAGGATGGCGCGACCCCGGCGCATGTGGCGGCGTTGCTGGTGGCGCGTGGCTTCGGGGCCAGCGTGATGACCGTGCTGGAGCATCTCGGCGGCCCCCGGGAACGGGTCCTGGAGGGGCCGGCGGGCGGCTGGCCTCATCCCCCGGGCGCCGACCTGGCGGTGATCGCCCTGGACTGCCGCGCCGACACGGGGACCGAGGACGGGTTGTCCCGGCTGGCGGGACTGCCCGATGACGCCTTCGCCCACGACGGCCAGATCACCAAGCGCGACCAGCGCGCCGTCACCCTGGCGCGGCTGGCGCCCCGGCCGGGAGATTTGCTCTGGGACGTGGGCGCCGGTTGCGGCTCGGTGAGCATCGAATGGATGCGCAGCCACTCGGCGTGCCGGGCCATCGCCATCGAAACGCGGGCCGATCGCCGCGCCTTCATCGAGGCCAACCGGGAGGCCCTGGGCGTGCCCGGCCTGGAGATCGTCGCCGGCGGCGCGCCCGAGGCCCTGGAGGGCCTGGCGGCGCCGGACGCGGTGTTCATCGGGGGCGGGGTCACCGTGCCCGGGGTCGCCGATCGCTGCTGGGCGGCCCTGAAGCCCGGCGGGCGGCTGGTGGCCAACGCCGTCACCCTGGAGGGCGAGGCCGCCCTTGTCGCGCTCCAGGCCCGTTGGGGCGGCGACCTGACCCGCCTGTCGGTGTCCCATGCCCGGCCCCTGGGCGGCTTTCGCGGCTGGCGCCCGGCCATGCCCGTCTCCCTGCTGTCGGCGCGCAAGCCGGCCGCCAACACTCCTCAGGACGTCTCCCCATGAAGACCATCTATCTGATCGGCATTGGCCCGGGCGATCCGGACGCGCTGACCCTGGCGGCCATCAAGGCCATGCGCCGGGTGGACGTGTTCTTCTTCCTGGAGAAGGAGGGCGAGGGCAAGGACTCGCTGATCCGCTTCCGCCGCGAGATCCTGGAGCGGCACGCCAGTGATCGCCCCTATCGCATCGCCACCGGCGCCAGCCCGAAGCGGGACCGCGAGTCCACCGATTATGCCGGCGCGGTGGAGGACTGGCGCAAGCGCCGTACCCAGGTGATCGCCGACCTGATCGATCACGAGATGGCCAATGGCGAGATTGGCGGGTTCCTCCTCTGGGGCGACCCGGCGCTCTATGACGGCACCCTGCAAAACCTCCATGACCTGATCGCCGACGGCCGCGAGGACGTGACGTTCGAGGTGTTCCCCGGCATCACCTGCGTCCAGGCCCTGACCGCCCGGCACAAGGTGACGCTCAACCGCGTGGGCGAGGCGATCACCATCACCACCGGCCGCCAGATCGAGACCGGCGATCCGGCGGCGGTGACCAACAGCTTGGTGATGCTGGACTCCCGCGATGCCTTTCGCCGGCTGGCCGATCAGCCCGACATGGATATCTTCTGGGGCGGGGATGTGGGCACGCCGGACGAGGTGCTCATCGCCGGTCGGCTGGGGGAGGTGGCCGAGCGCATCTCCCGGACCATCCAGGACCAGCGCGCCCGCAAGGGCTGGGTCATGGACACCTACCTGCTGCGGCGTCGGGTTCGCAGGGAGTCGTGAGAACCGCCGCGTCGTCGATGCTTTACAAACCGGGCGGATCAGCGCTAAAACCCCGGCTCCCGTCGACATGGCGCACCATGCGTAACGCTGACCCTGCGGAGAGGTGCCGGAGTGGTCGAACGGGCCGGTCTCGAAAACCGGAGTACGGGTAACCGTACCGTGGGTTCGAATCCCACCCTCTCCGCCAGCTTTTTGTTGTGGATAAGCCGCTAACTTCTTGTTTTATAAAGAGTTTTCTTCGCCCCTCGTTGAGGCTCTTACTTTAGTCCGTCCACTGTGCTACACCTTTTGCTGCACAGAATGCAACACAAGGAGAGGCACGGTGAGCATTCTCCTGAGGGGCAAGACCTATCACTTGCGGCGAAGAGTGCCCCGCCGATACGAGACGGTGGAACCGCGCAAGACGGTCTGGATTAGTCTTCATACCGACTCAGAGGCGGTGGCCAATAGCAAGTCGGACCGGGCCTGGGCGCACATGGTGGAAGCCTGGGAGGCTCGCCTTGCCGGCGATATCGAAGACGCCGAGGCGCGCGTTCAGGCCGCCCAGGATCTGGCCCGGATGCGTGGTTATCGCTACCTGGACGTCGATCGCGTCGTGCGGTTGCCTGCCGAGGACCTTCTGAGCCGGGTTGAGTCCATTCCCGATCCGTCTGGCACACCGGACCAATTCGAAGCAACCGCCCTCCTGGGAACCGTCCAGGATCCACCGCTCACCGTCTCTCGGGCGCTGGACCTGTATTGGAACCTGGCTCGCGAGAGGACCCTTAATAAGAGTCCGGACCAGCTTCGACGGTGGCGTAATCCCCGGATCAAGGCGGTCCGCAACTTCATGGCGGTGGCCGGCGACAAGCCGATTGACCAGATCACACGGGACGATCTTCTGGACTTCCGGCAGTGGTGGCTGGAGC
>JANQGN010000340.1 GCA_028277295.1 Rhodospira sp. | reverse complement strand
TGACCGGGCAGCGGTTCTCATGATGGCGGGGCGGCCTTTGATCTTTGACGTCCAACCTCTCCCGTCGGGGGCGCGGCGCACCGTTTCCAGGAGAGGCGGGGCGCTGCCGACCACAGACGTGGCCGTCGAGCGCACCCTACGATCAGAGCGGAGTCATCGGTACGTGCCGCCGCTGCAGGCCCATCCTGAGAAGGGCTGGTGACCGGGTTGCCCTGACGCCCGGGATGGCAAGCCCGCATTTCCCACCAGCACGAGAGCCGTGATCGGTCAGCGGCGGGTCGATCCGCCAGGAGAGGGGTGAAAAGCGGTGCGGGGACGCCGGTTGAGGCCCTCGACGCCGCGGGCAGCCCGCCGCTGACCGACCCATCGGGCAACGGGTGTCGGCCCGACAGGCTGTGTCGCCGTGCTTGCCCGATGTCCCCGCATCGAACCGCGCGCGGCTCCTTGCGTGTCAAGCCGACACCCGTCGTCACGGCCTCGCGGTGGTGAGAAATGCGGGCTAGAGTGGGCGGGTCCTTCCCGTCCCCTCTCGCCGCTCCAGGTGCCATGGCCGCGCCCGACACCGCTTCCGACAATGCCTCCCCCGCGCCGGCCTCGGCCGGCGCCGTGATGCCCACCGCGCCGGCGGAGGCCGGCGCGATGACTCCCCCCGCGCCGGCCGCCGATGCTGGCGCGGTCACGCCGATGATGGCCCAGTTCCTGGAGATCAAGGCGGCCCATCCCGATTGTCTGCTGTTCTACCGGATGGGCGACTTCTACGAACTGTTCTTCGACGACGCCGCCGCCGCCGCCGAGATCCTCGACATTGCGCTGACCAAGCGGGGCAAGCACCTGGGCGCGGACATCCCCATGTGCGGGGTGCCGGTCCATTCCCACGAAGCCTATCTGTCCAAACTGATCCGCACCGGGCGCAAGGTGGCCATCTGCGAGCAGATGGAGGATCCGGCCGAGGCCAGGAAGCGCGGCGGCAAGGCGGTGGTGAGGCGGGACGTGATCCGCGTGGTCACCCCGGGCACCATCACCGAGGACGGGCTGCTCGATCCGCGCGCCCACAACTACCTGGCCTGCGTCGCCGAGGCCGGTGGGGCGATGGCCCTGGCCTGGGTGGAGATCTCCACCGGGGCCTTCGCCGTGCGTCCGGTGGACGCGCGCCGCCTGGGGGCGGCCCTGGCGGACCTGGCGCCGGGCGAGATCCTGCTGTCCGACCGTCTGCTGGAGCGACCCGAGCTCTTCGAACTGTGGGGTGACTGGAAGGGTGCCCTGTCGCCGCTGCCGGCCGCCCGCTTCCAGTCCACGGCCGGTGAGGCACGCCTCAAGGCGGCTTTCGGGGTCGCGGCGCTGGATGCCTTCGGGACCTTCGGCCGGGCCGACCTGGCCGCCGCCGGGGCGTTGGTGGACTACGTGGAGGCCACCCAGAAGGGCCGCCTGCCGCGTCTGGAGCCGCCGCGCCGGCTGGCCGAGGGCGCCAGCCTGGAGATCGACGCCGCCACCCGCCGCAACCTGGAACTGACCCGCACCCTGACCGGGGAGCGCAAGGGCTCGCTGCTGGCGGTGGTCGACCGCACCGTGACCGGCGCCGGGGCGCGGCTGCTGGAGCGCTGGCTGTCGGCGCCGCTCACCGACCCGGCGTCGATTCAGGAGCGGCTGGACGCGGTGGCCGCCCTGGTGGACGGGGCGGCGGCGCGGGAGCGCCTGCGCGAGCGCCTGCGCCAGGTGCCAGACGTGGAACGCGCCTTGTCACGCCTGGCCCTGGGGCGGGGCGGGCCGCGTGACCTGGCCATGCTGCGCGATGCGCTCACCCAGGTGCCGGGGCTGCGCGCGGGCCTCGATGAGGGGCTGAACGGAACGCTGGACGGGCATGGCCTGCCCGCCTTGCTGGCCGACCAGGCCCGCGACCTGGGGCATCACGACGCCCTGGTGGACCGGCTGACCCGGGCCCTGGTGGCCGAGCCGTGCCTGTTGGCTCGCGAGGGCGGCTTCATCGCCCCGGGGTATCATCCCGGCCTGGATGAGTTGCGGGACCTGCGCGATGAAAGCCGCCGGCTGATCGCGGTTCTGCAAACGCGAATGGTCGAGCAGACCGGCATCGGCGCCCTCAAGGTCCGCCAGAACAATGTGCTCGGCTTTTTTGTGGAGGTGCCGTCCCGCCACGCCGACCGGCTGATGGCGCCCGACAGCGGCTATATTCATCGTCAGACCATGGCCAATGCCGCCCGCTTCACCACCGTCGAACTGTCGGAACTGGAGAGCAAGGTAAAGGGCGCTGGCGATAAGGCCCTGGCCCTCGAACAGGAGCTGTTCGCCGATCTGGTGGCCGAGGTGACCGCGCGGGCCGACGCCATCGCCCTCGCGGCGCGGGCGCTGGCCGCGCTGGATGTGCTGGCCGGCCTGGCCGAGGTGGCGGTGGCCCGGCGCTTCACGCGGCCCATCGTGGACGACTCCACGGCCTTCACGGTGACCGGCGGGCGCCATCCGGTGGTCGAGGCGGCCCTGGAGGCGGGGGAGGGGGGCGCCTTCGTCGGCAACGACTGCGACCTGGGGCCCGAGCACCGCCTGTGGCTGGTCACCGGTCCCAATATGGCCGGCAAGTCCACCTTCCTGCGCCAGAACGCGCTGATCGTGTTGCTGGCGCAGATGGGCGGCTTCGTGCCCGCCGAGTCGGCCCATGTGGGCGTGGTGGATCGCCTGTTCAGCCGTGTCGGCGCCGCCGACGACCTGGCGCGCGGACGCTCCACCTTCATGGTGGAGATGGTGGAGACGGCCACCATCCTGAACCAGGCCAGCGGCCGTTCGCTGGTGATCCTTGACGAGATCGGGCGCGGCACCGCCACGTATGATGGCTTGTCCATCGCCTGGGCGACCCTGGAACATCTGCACGGGGTCAACCGCTGCCGCGCCCTGTTCGCCACCCACTATCACGAACTCACGGCGCTGTCGGGGCGGCTGGAGCGGCTGGCCTGCCACACCATGCGGGTGCGGGAATGGCGGGACCACATTGTCTTCCTGCATGAGGTGGCGCCGGGGGTGGCGGACCGCTCCTATGGCATCCACGTGGCGCGGCTGGCGGGACTGCCGGCGGCGGTGATCGGCCGGGCGCAAGAGGTGCTGGAGCGGCTGGAGGCGGGCGGCGAGGGCAGCACCGTGACCGCCGAGGCGCTGGCCGCCGACCTGCCGCTGTTCGCGGCGGCGGTTCAGGCGGCGCCCGCCCGCCGGGCGGCCCCCCCGCCAGCGCCGGTGCCAGAGCCCGAAGCGCCTGTGTCCGCCGGCCCTTCGCCCGTCGACGAGGCCCTGGCCGCCCTCAACCCCGACGACCTGACACCGCGTGAGGCCCTGGAGGCGCTCTATCGCCTCAAGGGCCTGGCGGTGGGCTATCCCAACGGCATCAGACCGTGATCGTCCCTCATCGCGTGTCGTATGTAGGGCGTTTTCGGTGCTCGGGATTTGCTCTAAAGGTGGGCGACAGACATGGCGAGTGTTCCATGTCTCGAACACGTGAACGGAGACGTGCCCCAAACAGTGTCTATCGGTCGGTCGCCGATGTCTGGCCGCCTATCCCTGCCAGCCCTCGGGCGGATACCAGACCGGTCCCCGGATCAGGTAGAAAATGAACTGGGCGGCGGCCAGCAGTATTACGAAGGCGAAGATTCCCAACAGCCAGACGATGGTGTCGTTGACCGGCCACGTGTACAGCATGGGGGCGATGAAGACGCCGACGCCGACCAGCAGCACCAAGACAATCCCGCCCCAGACCTTCAGCTTACCGCCCACGCGGCCGCGCCGATCCATGAAGTAGCCGCGCCGGGCGCCGCAGGTCGGGCAGCCCATCGCCTTGTCGTCCACCTCGGTCTTGCACCCCGGGCACTGCACGGCGGTCCTCCCTCGCGGTCGCTATTTTCCCACCTGTGTCTACCCAAACTGACACACCTCGCGCAAGTCCGGAGCGTGCTGGCGGGCCCCGTCCTTATCCCACCCGGTGCAGCGCCGGACCGTGGGCGCGCAGCCAGGCGCGGGCGGGCTCTCGCGCGCCGGGGGTGAGTGTTTCCACGTGCGCCCAGAAGGCCGGGCCGTGGTTCATTTCCCGCAGGTGGGCCACCTCGTGGGCGGTGACATAGTCCAGCACCCAGGGCGGCGCCATCACCAGCCGCCAGGAAAAGTTCAACCCGCCCGAGGGCGCGCAACTGCCCCAGCGGGAGCGGGTGTCGCGCAGGGTGATTCGGCCGGGAATGACCTCCAGGCGCGCGGCGTGGGCCTTGACGCGGGCGGTGATCTCGGCGCGGGCCTGGGCGCGCAGCCAGTCCAGCACCCGCCGGGGCAGATGCTCGGCCGCGCCGGAGACGTGGATCTCGCCCGTGCCCTCGTCCAGCCACACGCCCCCGCGCGCCTCCGGGCAATGGCGGACGCGACGCGGCGCGCCCAGGACCGGCACGGTGGCGCCATCGGCCAGCGTCACCGCCGGGGGCAAGTTGGCCAGCCGGGCGGCCACCCAGTCGCGCTTGCTGTCCAGGAACGACTCGGCGGCCTTGAGATGACGGCGGTGGGGCAGTACCAGGATCACCCGTTCGGTGTGGGTGTCCACCTTCAGGGCGATGCGCCGGGCGCGCGGGTTGATGCGCGTGACCAGGGGCACCGACCGCTCCCCCAGGCGCAAGGTGCGCTCCGGCGGCGGCGCGGCCGGGCGCGTGGGGCGCGGCCACCAGGCCATCGTCAGGCGTCCTCCCAGTCGACCACGTGGTCTTCCAGGTCGCCGGCCTCGCGCTCCAGGATCACCCGGCCGCGCACCGAGACACCGGCGCGATGGACACTCTCGGGGTCGCCGCTGACCAGGGGGTGCCAGTCGGGCAGGTCGTGGCCCTCGGCGAGCAGGCGGTACGCGCAGGTCGAGGGCAGCCAGGCCAGCCTGTGGACCATGGCGGGCACCAGCTTGACGCAGTCGGGCACGAAGTCCCAGCGATTCGCGTAGTCGCGGCAGCGGCAGGAGACGGGGTCCAGCAGGTCGCAGGCCACGTTGGTGAAGGCCAGGGCGCCGGTGTCCTCGTCCTGCAGCTTGTTGAGGCAGCACTTGCCGCAGCCGTCGCAGAGGCTTTCCCATTCCGCCTCGGTCATGTGCCGCAGCGTTTTGCGGCGCCAGAACGGGCGCGCGTCTTGGGTCGTGTCGTCCGGTGCGGGGGCGACAGCGGGACCAGGCGCGGCCGCCGCCGCCCATTGGCGGCACGGCGCGCCCAGGAAGAGGCGGCGTCCCAGCAGGCTCATGACGGCATCATAGCAGGGGGGGCGGTGTCTGGCACCTCGCCACCCGCGATCAGGTGGATGAAGGATCCCGCCACCGAGCCCGCGCGCCGCCCGGAGCCCCCCAGGTCGTTGCCGCGCGCGTCGCGGGCGGCGAACAGGGCGTCCTGGTCGCCGCCGTCCTCGGCCAGCACCCGGGCGACGTGGAACTCGTGGCCGCGAAACGCGGCGCCGGCGGAGCCGAGGGGCATGGGGCCGAGCGCCGTGATGGACCGGTAGCCCAGGTGCAGCCGGCGCTGGGCGAAGCTGGTCTCCACCGGCAGCAGCCCGGCCATGGCGTGGCGGGTGCCGTCGGCGTCCACCAGGCCCCGGCCCAGCACCATGTAGCCCCCGCATTCCCCGAACACCGGCACACCCCGGGCGGCGGCGGCGCGCAGGCCGTCCAGAAAGCACGCGTTGGCGGCCAGCCGGCCGGCGTGCAGCTCCGGGTAACCGCCAGGCAGGTAGATGCTGTCGGTGTCCGCGTCCGGCGGTTCGTCGGCCAGGGGGGAGAAGGGCCGGACCTCGGCGCCCGCCGTCCGCCAGCCGTCCAGCACGGCGGGATAGGCGAAGGCGAAGGCCAGGTCGGCGGCCACCGCGATCCGCTGCCCGGGTGGGGGCAGGGGGCGCGGCGCGGAGTCGCCGGCGTCCACCCGTCCCGCGTGGGCCAGGGACACCAGGGCGTCCAGGTCCAGGTGCGTTTCGGCCAGGGCGGCGGCGCCCTCCAGGACGGTGGCGAGGTCGGGATGCTCGCCGGCCTGCACCAGACCCAGGTGGCGGGACGGCAGGGCCAGGCGGTCGTCGCGGGGCAGGGCGCCAAGCACGCGGACGCCCGGTGCCAGGGCCTGGGTGCCGGCCCGCAGGATCTCGGCATGACGGGTGCCGCCGACGCGGGTGAAGATCACGCCGGCCAGGGTCACGCCTGGCCGGGTCCCCTGGAAGCCTCGCACCACCGCGCCCGCCGAGGCCGCCATGCCCTTCGCGTCCACCACCAGCACCACCGGCCAGCCCAGGCGCGCCGCCAGCGCCGCCGTGGAGCCGTCGGTATCCGGATCATGGCCCGGGTCGCCGGGGGCCGTGGCGCCGTCCAGCAGGCCCATGACGCCCTCGCAGAGGATCAGGTCCGTCCCGCCCCCCGACAGGTCCGCCGCCAGCCCAGCCAGCAGCGGCGGGGGCATGGCCCAGGTGTCCAGGTTGACGCACGCGCGCCCGCCGGCGGTGGCGTGAAACGCGGGGTCGATGTAGTCCGGCCCCACCTTGGCCGTCGCCACATGCAGCCCCCGGCGCACCAGGGCGCCGATCAACGCCAGGGTGACGGTGGTCTTGCCGCTGGTGCTTGACGGCGCGGCGAGGATCAGGCCGGGGGCCACGTCACCTCGGCCGGAAGAAGTCGTTGCCCTTGTCATCGACGATGATGAAGGCCGGGAAGTTCTCCACCTCGATCCGCCAGACGGCTTCCATGCCCAGCTCGGGGTACTCCAGAACCTCCACCTTGCGGATGCTCTCCAGGGCCAGTTGCGCGGCGGCGCCGCCCACCGACCCCAGGTAGAAGCCGCCGTGCGCCTTGCACGCGTCGGTCACCGCCTGGGAGCGGTTGCCCTTGGCGATCATGACATGCGAGCCGCCGGCGGCCTGAAACTGATCGACATAGGCGTCCATGCGCCCGGCGGTGGTGGGACCGAAGGAGCCCGAGGCCATGCCCTCCGGGGTCTTGGCCGGGCCGGCGTAGTAGACTGGGTGGTTCTTGATGTAATCGGGCAGGCCCTGGCCGGCGTCCAGCCGCTCCTTCAGCTTGGCGTGGGCGATGTCGCGGGCGACGATCATCGGGCCGGTGAGGGCGACGCGGGTCTTGATGGGGTGCTGGCCGAGGGTGGCGCGGATCTGGTCCATGGGCTGGGTGAGGTCGATGGGCACCACGTCGCCACCCAGCTTCTCGTCCTTGACGTCCGGCATGTAGCGGACGGGGTCCCGTTCCAGGGCCTCGACGAACAGGCCATCGGCGGTGATCTTGGCCAGCATCTGGCGGTCGGCGGAGCACGACACACCGATGCCCACCGGGCAGGAGGCGCCATGGCGCGGTAGCCGCACCACCCGCACGTCATGGCAGAAGTACTTGCCGCCGAACTGGGCGCCGATGCCCAGGCGCCGGGTCATCTCCAGGACGGCTTGCTCCAACTCCAGGTCGCGGAAGGCATGGCCCGCCTTGCCGCCCTGGGTGGGCAGCCCGTCCAGGTACTTGGCCGAGGCCAGCTTGACGGTCTTGAGGGTGGCTTCGGCCGAGGTGCCGCCGATGGCGATGGCCAGGTGATAGGGCGGGCAGGCCGCCGTGCCCAGGGTCTTCACCTGCTCTTCCAGGAAGGTCATCAGCGACGTGGGGTTCAGCAGCGCCTTGGTCTGCTGGAGGAGGAAGGTCTTGTTGGCCGAGCCGCCGCCCTTGGTCATGACCATGAACTTGTAGGCGTTGCCCCGAGTCGCATAAAGATCGATCTGAGCCGGCAGGTTGTTGCCGGTGTTGACCTCCTCGTACAGCGACAGCGGCGCCATCTGCGAGTAGCGCAGGTTCAGGGTGGTGAAGGCGTTGGCGACCCCCTGGGACAGCGCCAGGGCATCGTCGGCGCCGGTGAAGACGCGTTCGCCCTTCTTGCCCAGGATGATGGCCGTCCCGGTGTCCTGGCACATGGGCAGCACCATGCCGGCGCTGATGTTGGCGTTCTTCAGCAGTTCCAGGGCCACGAAGCGATCGTTGGACGAGGCCTCGGGGTCATCCAGGATGGCCCGCAGTTGCGCCAGGTGGCCGGGGCGGAGCAGGTGGGAGATGTCGCGGATCGCCTCCTCGGCCAGCAGGGTGAGGCCGGCGGGGTCGACAACCAGCACATCCTCGCCCCGAAACCGGTCCACGGCGACGAAGTCGCCGTCGAGGCGGCGGTAGGGGGTGGTGTCCTCGGCGACGGGGAAGATCTCGGCGAAGGCGGCATCCAGCATGGCGGTCTCCCGGGCTGCGGCGATCACGAAGCGGCGACGGGCGCGCTCACCCCTCCCCCGGATCACC
>JANQGN010000283.1 GCA_028277295.1 Rhodospira sp. | reverse complement strand
CGCCGTCAATCGATGGCTCGAGTCCCTTCCCGAGGGAAACCCGCACTGAGGGCGGACGACGGCCGCGACGCGATCGCCAACGCCGAGCCGTCGCGGCACACCCCATAGGCGTTGGGTTGAAGCAAGTCCCGAGCGATCCGGACCGGATCGACCTGGAAGACCTTAGGGGACGATTTGCTTAAATATCAAAATGCAAGGGCCTGTTGACATTCGGGGCGTGGTATCAATCGTGATGGATGCGGCCATCGCTGGACAGCAGCACGGCCACCCATCGGGTTCGCGGGAAATAAGACAGCACGATCATGATCATGCCGGTGAGGGGCACGCAGAGGAACATGCCCACGATGCCCCAGATCTGGCCCCAGATCACCAGCGACAGGATCACCACCAGCGGGCTCATGTTCAGGGACTGGCCCATCATGCGCGGCTCGACAATGTTGCCGATGGTGAACTGCACGGCTCCCAGCACGCCGACCACGACCATGAATGGCACGGGAGAGCCGAACTGCACCAGGGCCAGAACCGCCGGGAAGGCGACACCCAAAAGCGAGCCGATGGTGGGGATGTAGTTCAGCAGGAAGATGATGACCGCCCAGAATGGGGCATAGTCCACGCCCACCACTTCCAGCAACGCGTAGCTGAGCGCGCCGGTCATCACGCTGGTCAGGGTCTTGATCCAGACATAGGTCTGGATGTCCGCCTGAATGCGCCCGAGCAGGCCGCGCAGCCAACGCTGCTGTTCTGGATCGGGCAGCAAGGCCGACAACTTACTGTCAAAGCGTTGCTGCTCGATCAGCAGGAACAGGACGTAGACCACCATCAGTCCCGCCTGCCCCACCAGACTGGAGATCGCGCCCGCCACCTGGGGCACCAGATCGCGGATGCTGATCTGTTGAACCAGGTCCTCCAGGTGGATGGCCTTTTCCAGGCCCAGCATGGCCGAGCCCTCGGCCAACAGGCGCCGCAGGTTCTCCTGGTATTGGGGCGCCGCCTCGGTGACCTCGGCGATGTTCTGACTGGCCATGCGCCCGAACAGATACAGCAACAGGCCAATGATTCCCAACGCCAACGCCAGGCACACCCAGGGCGGCAAGCGTTCACCCACACTCGGCAGGCGCCCGATGCCACTGGACAAGGCGTTGATCAGGTACCAGACGATCACTGCCACGGCCACCGGCACCAGGACGTCTTGTCCCAACACCAGCAAGGATCCCGCCAGGACGGCGGCGCCGAACCCCAGCAGGCCGACCATGGACCGCAAGGCATGATCTCCGGCCATCATATCCGGCTCCTCCCGTTTCGCGGGCGTACCCCATGCGCCCGTCCCGTGCCCGCATCATTCCCGGAACACGATAACCACGCCACCCCCGGCCGTCCGGACCGCGAAAAATTCCCTGAGAAGCATGGGGAAGCGATTGACAAGCAGCCCCGAAACATCCTTCATTTGGTAGGCGTCGACGCTAGCCTTACTACGTGTGGGAGGCGGCGACGTGTGAGGCGCGACACGGCCCCGGTTGCGCGTTTGCGGGGATTGGCCCGCGCCGGCATTCGGGGGTTCGGCGCTTGTCGCGATAGTGGCTCTCACGCGCCGATCGGCGCATGGCGGCCGCCCTCAAGGCACCCCGTGCTCCTTGGCACGCCGGGACCGGATCGAGACGGACGAGGGATGGGGAAAGACGTGGACAGACCGCCCCGCCTTCGGGCATATCACCACGCAGTTTCGGCCCCCGGGCGCTCGCCGGCCGGGAGGCTGGTACCTCTATGGGCGGATCGCGACGGCGGACGTCGGCCGGCTCCCGACCCCAAAGCCCGATCATGACACGGGGCGCTTCGCGGCCATGCCCGGCCCTCCAGACTCGGTGTGAGTGAGGACAGATGTTTTCCAGGATGACGGGATGGCTTTCCGCCGACATGGCCATCGACTTGGGGACCGCGAACACCCTGGTCTATGTGAAAGGGCGGGGCATCGTGCTGAACGAGCCATCCGTGGTCGCCATCGCCGAGCACAAGGGCAAGAAGCAGGTCCTGGCCGTCGGTGACGAGGCCAAGCAGATGCTCGGCCGCACCCCGGGAAACATTCAGGCCATCCGCCCGCTGCGTGACGGCGTCATCGCCGACTTCGAGGTGGCGGAGGAGATGATCAAGCATTTCATCCGCAAGGTCCACAACCGGCGCAGCTTCGCCAGCCCGATGGTCATCATTTGCGTGCCATCGGGCTCCACGGCCGTCGAGCGTCGCGCCATTCAGGAAAGCGCCGAGGCCGCCGGCGCGCGGCGTGTCTATCTGATTGAGGAGCCCATGGCGGCGGCCATCGGGGCCGGGTTGCCGGTCACCGAGCCAACGGGATCGATGGTGGTGGACATTGGCGGCGGCACCACGGAGGTCGCGGTGCTGTCCCTGGGCGGCATTGTCTATGCGCGCTCCGTGCGGGTGGGCGGCGACAAGATGGACGAGGCCATCATCGCCTACATTCGCCGCAACCATAACTTGCTGGTGGGCGAGGGCTCGGCCGAGCGCATCAAGAAGGACATCGGCAGCGCCTGCGCCCCGGCCGAGGGCCACGGCCGCACCATCGAGATCAAGGGCCGCGACCTCATGAACGGCGTGCCCAAGGAACTGGTGATCAGCGAGGCGCAGATCGCCGACAGCCTGGGCGAGCCAGTGGCGGCGATCGTTGAGGCCGTCAAGGTGGCGCTGGAGCACACGGCGCCGGAACTGGCCGCCGACATCGTTGACAAGGGCATCGTGCTCACCGGCGGTGGCGCCCTGCTGTCCAACCTGGACTTTGTGCTGCGTACCGCCACCGGATTGCCCGTGTCGATCGCCGATGATCCCCTGTCCTGCGTGGCCCTGGGCACAGGGCGGGCGCTGGAGGAACTGAAGAAACTGCGCAACGTGCTGACAACCATGTACTGACTCCGCCCGCGCCAACACAAGCACCGGACTCAGCGGGTCACGCGGGAAACGATGCGACTCCGGGGTGGACAAGCCAGCCCATGATGCAGTCGAACGGTCAGATGTCCCGCATGGGCGCCGTCAAGGTCGCTTTGCAGCGCTTTGCCTTTGTCGTACTGGTGCTCAGTTCGTTTACCCTCATGCTGCTTGGCAAGGCCGATACCCTGGTGATGGACCGGCTGCGCACGGGCGTCACCGATGCCATGGCGCCAGTGTTGGAGGTCCTGTCCCGGCCCGCGGCCAGCGTGGCCTCGGTCATGAACACCGTGCGGGAACTGGCCCACCTGCGCCAGGAAAACGCTGAACTGCGCGACGAGAACCTGAGCCTGCTGCGCTGGCAGGCACTGGCCAGGCAGTTGCAGGCCGAGAACCAGCGGCTGCGCGAGTTGACCACCATGGTCGACGACCCCAAGCCGCGCTACATCACCGCGCGGGTGGTGGCTGACAGCGGCGGGGTCTTCGCCCGCAGCCTGATCGTCACCGCCGGCGCTCAGAATGGCGCCCGCAAGGGGCAGGTGGTGGTCGCCGCGCAGGGGGTGGTCGGCCGCCTGACCGAGGTGGGACATCGGGCCAGCCGCGTGTTGCTGCTGACCGATCCAAACTCCCGGGTGCCGGTGCTGCTGGAGGAAAGCCGGGCGCGGGCCATTCTGATGGGCACCAACCAGGACCGGCCACAGCTGACGTTCCTCAAAGCCAAGGCCGGGGTATCGCCAGGCGATCGCATCGTCACCTCGGGCATCGGCCGGCTGTTTCCACCGGGCCTGCCGGTGGGTGTGGTGTCGTCGGTGGACGACGGCCATATCTGGGTCGAGTTGTTCATCGAGGACACACGCCTGGAACTGGCGCGTATCCTCGACTTCGGTCCCGATGGGATCGTGGGGACTCCGGACAGCGGCCCCATGACGCGGGCCACGCCCGCCCATGACGGCGTCCCGCCGGATGATGGCACGAGCGGACCGATTGGCGCCGCCGCCGGCCCACAAACCGAGGACCGTCCCGACGCCGAGGACGATCCTCAGGTGTTCATCCCCAGGCCAGCCGTGCGCCCATCTCGTCACGACGGCTGACCGCCCGACCGGTGCACGCATCGCCCACCCCGCACGCGCCTTGGCGGAACGCCTGGGGCGGGGAGCAGGAGGAGAGCCGCCGCATGCGCCCCTCGTTCTGGCAGACCCTGGACCATCTGTCGCGCCGCCTGGTGCCGGTGGGGCTGTCGCTGCTGCTGGTGCTGCTTGCCGCCGTGCCGCTGACCGCGCCTGGTTTCCTGCGCGCGGAGCCCATGATTTCTGTTCTCTGCGTTTACTACTGGGCCGTGCACCGACCCGACATGATGGGCTACTTCGGGGGCTTCACCCTGGGCTTGCTCGAGGACATCCTGATGGGCACCCCGATGGGCGTGGGTCCCTTGGTGCTTCTGACTGTGCAATGGGTCATTGTCACTCAGTATCGGTTCTTCGTCGGCAAACCCTTCATGGTCACCTGGTGGGTGCTGGGCCTGGTCGCCCTGGGCGCGATGCTTGTCAAGGCCCTGGCGGTGGCGATGCTGAACGGGCACCTGGCCGCGCCGAGCGCCCTGGCCGCCTCCTATGCCATCACCATGCTGCTGTATCCCGTGCTGGGCTGGCTGTTCGGCCGCGCTCAGATCCTGCTCGACAAGGAAACCTGACACCAGAAAGGGGACGGGCGCGCCATGCAGAAGGACAGTGACCGTTCGCGGGTGTTCACGCGCCGCGTTGTGCTGCTGGCCGGCGGCAAGACGCTGCTGGTGTCCGCCCTGGCCGCGCGCATGTACTACCTGCAGGTCATGGAGGCCGACAAGTACAGCACACTCGCCGAGGAGAACCGCATCAACCTGCGCCTGTTGCCGCCGCCCCGTGGCCCCATCGTCGACCGTTTTGGGGTGCCGCTGGCGGTCAACAGCCAGAACTTCCGCGCCCAGGTAATCGCCGAGCACACCCGCGACCTGGAACGCACCTTGGGGACATTCAGCCGGCTCGTGCCCTTGTCCAGCTACGATCATCAGCGCGTCGTCAAGGAAATCGGCCGCCGGCGCAGCTTCGTGGCCGTCACCGTGCGCGAGAACCTGAGCTGGGAGGAAATGGCCCTCGTGCAGGTCAACGCCCCCGACCTGCCGGGGGTCACCATCGACGAGGGCCTGACCCGCCAGTATCCCTACGGCGCCCTGGCATCGCACCTGTTGGGGTATGTCGCGGCCGTGTCCGAAGAGGAGATGACCGGCGACGACCCGCTGCTGGAACTGCCGGACTTCCGCATCGGCAAGGCGGGCATCGAGAAGGTCTACGACCTGGCCCTGCGCGGCAAGAGCGGCACCAGCCGCGTGGAGGTCAACGCCGTGGGCCGCATGATCCGCGAACTGCGCCGCGACGAGGGCGAGCCAGGCCACGAGGTGCGCCTGACCCTGGACATGCGTCTGCAAGCCCATGCCACCCAAAGGCTGGGCGACAACAGCGCGGCCGCCGTGGTCATCGACGTGCACACCGGCGAGGTCCTGGCCATGGCCTCGACCCCGGCCTATGACCCCAACGCCTTCACCCGGGGCCTGACCAACACCGAATGGCGCGACCTGACCAGCAACCCCCGGGCCCCCCTGCGCAATAAGGCCATCGCCGGGCAGTACGCCCCCGGCTCCACGTTCAAGATGGTGGTGGCGCTGGCGGCCCTGGAAAGCGGCGTGGTGCGCCCGGACCAGACCGTCTATTGCCCTGGGCACATGACGCTGGGCAATCATCGCTTCCACTGCTGGCGGCGCGGCGGCCATGGCCACATGAACGTGACCACCGCCATCGAGCAATCCTGCGATGTCTACTTTTACGAGATCTCCCGACGGGTGGGCGTCGATCGCATCGCGGCCATGGCCCAGTCCATGGGGCTCGGCCACGCGCTGGGGCTGGAACTGCCCGGAGAGGCCACCGGCCTGATCCCCACCAAGGCCTGGAAGTCGGCCACCCTGGGTCAGCCCTGGGTGCAGGGCGAAACCCTGGTGGCCAGCATCGGTCAGGGCTATGTGCTGGCCACGCCCCTGCAGTTGGCGGTCATGACGGCGCGCATCGCCAACGATGGTATCGCCGTCACCCCCACCCTGTGCCGTCAGACGGACGTCGATGGCCGGCTGGTGCCCCGCCCGGCACCACAGTTCGAGCACGTCGGCCTGTCCAAGGCGTCCCTGGCGCTGGTCAAGAACGCCATGTGGCGGGTGGTCAACGGCGACCGGGGCACGGCGCGGGGCTCGGCCATCGCCGACGAGGGCTGGTCCATGGCGGGCAAGACCGGCACGTCCCAGGTGCGGCGCATCTCGCTGCGGGAGCGCGAGACCGGCGTGCGCAAGAACGAGGACCTGCCGTGGGAGTTCCGCGACCACGCGCTGTTCGTCTGCTACGCCCCCTCCGATGCGCCGCGATACGCCGTCGCGGTCATCGTCGAACACGCCGGCGGCGGGTCGCGTCACGCGGCGCCGATCGCCCGAGACATCATGCTGGAGACCTTGCGCCTGGATCCCTCCCGCCGCCGCACCGAGGAGGAGATCGCCGCCATCCGCGAGCCCCAGGTGCGTGCGCAGGAAGACACCGACTCCGTGGCCGCGTCACTGGCCGCCATGCCCATCGAACCAATGAATTGATCGCCATCGAGGCCCGGCATGCCGCTGTCCCTTCCCACCCCCCATCAAGGACACGCCCCGTGATCGGCGAGAGCCTCATGCATGCCCGCTTGCGGCGCGGCGAAATGAGCCTGGGCGAGAAGCTCTGGCAGGTGAGCTGGTCGTTCGTGATCCTGATCTCCCTGCTCGCCAGCATTGGCGTGCTGATGCTCTATTCCGCCGCCAACGGCAGCATGGACCCCTGGGCCTCGCGCCACATTGTCCGCTTTGGCGTCGGCCTCACGCTGCTGTTGGCCGTGGCCATGATCGATGTGCGCCAATGGATGCGTTACGCCTACTGGCTGTACACCCTGGCCTTCGTGCTGTTGGTGGCCGTGGAGGTGAAGGGCACGGTGGGCATGGGCGCGCAGCGCTGGATCGACCTGGGCTTCTTCCAGGTTCAGCCCTCGGAACTGATGAAGGTAACCCTGGTGCTGGCGCTGGCCCGGTTCTTCCACGGCGCCGACCTGTCCGACGTCAGCCGGCCTCTGTTCCTGCTGGTGCCAACGCTCATGGTGCTGGTTCCCGTGGCCCTTGTTCTCAAGCAGCCGGATCTGGGAACGGCGCTGATGATGCTGGCGGGCGGCGGGGTGTTGTTCTTTGTCGCCGGCGTGCGGCTGTGGAAGTTCGGCGTGGTCATCGTCGCCGGTCTGTCGACCATTCCCGTGGCCTGGCAGTTCCTGCATGAGTACCAGAAGCAACGGGTGCTCACCTTCCTGGATCCGGAGCGCGATCCCCTGGGCGCGGGCTACCATATCCTTCAGTCCAAGATCGCGCTGGGCTCGGGCGGGCTGTGGGGCAAGGGTTTCCTGGCGGGCACCCAGAGCCACCTGAACTTCCTTCCAGAAAAGCAGACGGACTTCATCTTCGTCATGCTGGCCGAAGAGTTCGGCATGCTGGCCGGCATGGGCCTGCTGCTGCTTTATGTGCTGGTGCTGGTCTATGGCATCGCCATCGCACTCCGGTCTCGCAATCACTTCGGCCGGCTGGTGGCCATCGGCGTGACCATGACCTTCTTCCTTTACGTGTTCATCAACATCGCCATGGTCATGGGCCTTATTCCGGTGGTCGGCGTGCCCCTTCCCCTGATCAGTTACGGTGGCACCGCCATGCTGACGCTGATGATCGCCTTCGGCTTGCTGATGAGCGTCTGGGTGCACCGAGACGTTCAAATCGGCCGCCGCGGGGCCTTCGATGAGGGGTAGCGCACACAGGGCTCCGAACTCGGATGGACGATCGTTTAAGAAGCGCCTACCGAGAGGACCGGAGCACGCGATGGAGATCCTTCGGTCGTTTCACTCCCTCAGGATGAGGCTGTTCTAAATGGACACTCCTCATCCTGAGCACCCAAGGGGTGCGAAGGATCTCCAACGGAAACGAGCAACCTGACGGATCTGTCATCCGAGTTCGGAGCCCTGGGGTTTGGCGGGGTCTGTTCCCTTGGCCCGTCAACCGAGCTAGACTGGCGCCCGTCACTATTGGCGAGCATCAGGGGAGCCCCCCCGGTGGTGGCCATGCCTCTCGCCGCTCGAACCGATGATCCGCCTTGACGACCACCGGCCTTGATCCCTTCCTGGGACACATCAT
>JANQGN010000146.1 GCA_028277295.1 Rhodospira sp. | reverse complement strand
GTAGACGAGCATCACCGGCGTGCCCGTCGCCAGACGCCGCTGAATCTCCGGCCACAGGGTCACAAACTCGACCCGCGCCGCTCCCCATCGTGTCATCGTGACCTCGACCGTGTGGTCATTGGGAGGCTTGGTGGGGACGGCGTAGGTAATGCGGGACGGCCGTCACACTGTCGCGCCGGGGGGAGATCGAAGAAGTCGTTGGGCTGCACAGCGCCTTCGGTCACGGCGTGGATGCGACGCATCACATCCTGGGTCGGCACACGCGCGCGTTCCGCATAGCGGCGCACGGCTTCGGCGGATGTACCGATTTGTCGAGCGAAGGCGCTGTAGGTGATCGACTTAACGTCCAGGTAGCTCTTCAGGTTCATTGAATGCGCGCTCCGTTGGCTCTTCAGAATTCACCATAATGGTGCATATCGGTCAAGCGATAATGCACCGACATGGTGCTTTACCGAATCCACCAATTCGGTGCGAAATGGATGTCATGGAGAAGAAGCCGCAAAATCGGATTCGTGAGCTGCGACGCGCAAAGGGTCTCAGCCTTAAACAGTTGGCTGAGCTTGCCGGAACGACGCATCAGACCGTGCAGCGACTGGAAACAGGTGAGCGAAGGCTATCTCAACAGTGGATGGAGAGACTCGCATCCGCATTGGGTATTAAGCCGGCTGATCTTTTACCCCGAGCTCAAACTGTTGAAGTTGAAGATTTTGAGTTTACTCGCCTACGGATCTTTGGAGAGATTCAAGCTGGCAAGTGGCGCCGCTCCCTTGAAATCTCAGAAGGTGAGTGGCAAGAAATGCATGTCCCGAGGCTTGACAAAGATTCTGATTGCTTTGGAGTTATTGTGCGCGGCAATTCAATGAATCAAGTATATCCAGACGGAACGATTTTGATATGTGTCCCGATCGAAGAATATGATCATGTCTTAGCCCAAGGCTCGAACGTCATCATAGAGAGGCGAAACAGCCAAGGAATGACTGAGACGACGGTAAAGGAGTTACGTCAACATTCAGATGGCAGTGTTTGGCTATGGCCTCGATCAAGCGATCCACTGTTCCAAGAGCCGCTTCACCTGCCTCGGCCTGACACGAACGTCGATATCCGCGATGCCACCGTTGAGCACGTGAAGATCACGGCAGTCGTTGTGGGCAGCGTAAGGCCCGAGACTCCGAAGGGCCCTGCGATCGTATGGACCTGACGGCTTGGTGAGGCGAGCCTCACATCGTGCGGGCTCGCCTTCACCGCAAAATGCACCGTTTTGGTGATTTTGCCCTTGACCGAACGGCACCATTTTGGTGCAATGCTTCCCATCGCCCTTGCTGATGGGAGACCTGACATGGCGCCCCCCCTGCTCATCGATGCTTTACGGCCGCAATCCACCGCCGAAAGCCTCCATACCCTCAACCGACATGGCGAAGTCCGCCTCACCGACGCTGGCCGCGATGTCATCGCCGACGCGATGCGCCGGGCGACCGGCTGCACCATGGCGGTGGTGAACGCCATCACGGCGGAGATCTGCGCGCCGGGCGTCCGGCTCGTCGACCTGGTCGAGACGGCGACCGGCTATAGCCCCCGGATCGACATCCAGCATCACGGCCGCCGAGGTGAGACCGTGGCGCGCGCCTTCGACGCCGCGAACGTGGCCCTCGGCCTGGCGCGCCATGCCCATGTGCCCCGAGCCAGCGGCCGCGCCGAAGTGGCCGAGGACGCCCTGCGGCGCGTCGCCGCGCTGCAGGAAAACCTGCGGCCCGGCGGCGCCGGCAACGACAGCGATTTTTTCGCCGCCGAGGACGCCGCCCGCCGCGCGGTCGAGATCGCCAGGGCGGCGTTGGAGGAGACCGCCGCGATCGACTACAGCGAGCGGCATCCCGGCTGGGATGCGACCCACGACGTTTTCCGGATCGAGTACACCTGCGAGATATGCGGATGCGGCCACGCCTGGTCCGAGGTCCACTGGGATGAGCTGGACGCGCCGTGCCCCCGGTGCGGCTTTCGTTGCGCGCCCCTGCACGTCGAGACCCTGGGCGGGGAGGTCGTGTGATGCTTCCGCCTCCGATCTGCCGGTCCCACGTGACCCCCGCCGATATCGCCCAGGCGACCGAGATCGCGCTCGCCACCGTCGATGCCGGCACCGCCAGCACCGAGGCCATGCGGCGCGGGGCCTGGGCGTTCCTGCGCACCCACGGCGCGCGCCCGCCCCGGCGCGCCCACACCGCCACAGACGCGCCCGACAGCGCGTGAGGGAGCCGCTCGCCATGACCACCCCTGATACCCCACGCCGCACCCGCCGCACCGCGACCACTGATGGCCCCGATCCCATCGATCTCCACGTGGGCGAACGCATGCGCTTGCGGCGCGCCATGCTGGGTAAGAGCCAGAGCGAGATGGGCCGGGCCCTGGGCGTGACCTTCCAGCAGGTGCAGAAGTACGAGCGGGGCATGAACCGGATCAGTGCCAGCCGGTTGTTCGACGTGGCCCGCTGTCTCACCGTGCCGGTCGGCTACTTCTTCGAAGACCTGACCGAGGATGCAGTGGCGGCTCGTGACGAGGAGGTCAAGGTCACCGTCGCCAGCGACCCGGTCCAGGGCGGCGCGGACGATCCCATGACTCGGACCGAGACCCTGGACCTGGTCGACGCCTATTACCGCCGGCCGCCGGCCGAGCGGAGCGCGTTTCTCGCCCTCCTGCGCACACTCGGCAGTGGCCGGTATGGGTCGGCCGATGGGGCGGCGGAGGATGCGCCATGATCGCCGTCCTCATGGAGATCGGCCCGGGCCGCTGCCTGCTGGCCCGCTCGGTCGGTGCCGCCGCCAACTCCCTGCTGGCCTGGACGCTCCAGAGGGTCGGCCAGGCCCTGGCCGCCCTGGAGCCCTTCCCGCGCGGCGTCCCGCTCATGGAGTTGGGACATGCGTGAGCCGGAGATGCCAGAGCGTATCTGGCCCGCCACAGCGCCTGCATTCAACCTCAGGAGAAAAACCCATGTCTAAAACCCTTCTTCTTCGTCACGTCGAGAAAGACGGCCTTCTGTTGCAGTGGTTCAATCACACCTCGACCTTCCCGCAAATGATGCTGCCCCTTTCGGCCGCCGAGGCGCCATTGCTGCGGGATTCCATCGACATCGCGCTGGTCGATATGAAGCGAGGCGCCGCGACCCATCTCGACGACGGTCCCCCCTGGTTCCCAGACGCGAGAGAGACCGTCATCAACTCGCACACACCCCCGACGCAAAGCGGCGCGAGTGACGCGCCCGCTCCGCCGCCGGCTCCCGACACGGGGGGCTGACCGATGCCCGCGCCCTTCACTTACGCCGTCCCCGGCGCCCTCGGGCCTGCCCAGGAGCCATCCTGGGACAGTGAAGAGGCACCCGCGCTCCTGACTTGTGACGAAACCCTGACGCTGCTGGGCGCCTGGCAAGACCTGGCGCCGGCGCACCGCCGCATCTTCCTGGACCTGATCCGGTCCACGGCGCGGTTGCACACCGCCGCCGACCGAAGGACTGAACCATGACACCGAACCAAAGAAACGCCCTGACGGCCATCCGGGATGGCCAGGTCTCCATGGCCAATGCCGGCCACGCCGCGTTTCGGATTCGCGGCGCCTCCCCACAAGTGGTTGGGCGGCTGATCTCCCTGGGGCTGGCGCGGTGGCCGAAAGGACCGGTCAACGCGCAGACCTGCGAAATCACGGACGCCGGCCGCAAGGCCCTGGAGGAGGACGCGCGATGACCCGGGAAGACAAGGCCACCCGGTCCGGCGTCCGGATCCGGCAGGTCGCCGCATGCCGCCGCCTGTCGGCCGAGGGCATCGTCGATCGCTCCGAACTCCTCAAGGAGATCCGCGCGCACCTGGGCGCCGTCAACGGACAGGTGACGGCGGACGGCCTCGGCGTGACCCGCCAGGCCGTTCACAAGTGGACGCAGGGCCAGGCCGACCCGAGCCTGATGAACACCTGCCTCCTGGCGCGGCGGTTCGGCTATCGCGTCGCCCTGGTGCCGGCAGAGGAGGGCGGACCATGATGCGCGTCGCGGCATCAGGTGTGGCCGATGGGCCGAACCTCCAGCTTGACACCAAGGGCCTGCGCGACCTTGACCACGGTCTCGAAGCGTGGTTTGGCACCAGGTGCAAGGGCCTTGTAGAGACTTTCCCGGCCCAACCCGGTGTCCCGCGCGAGTTGCGCCATACCGCGCGCCCGCGCCACATCCTTGACCGCCGCGAGAAAGGCATCCGGGTCGGATTCTTCCAGGGCAGCCGTCAAGTATTCCGCAATGGTCTCTTCGTCCGTCAGATAGTCGGCGGCATCGAAGGGGGCGGTCTGAATGGTCATGGATCAGTCCTCTCTCAGGCGTCTGGCCATGTCCTTGGCGCGGGCGATGTCCCTGGACTGGGTCGATTTATTGCCCCCACACAGCAACAGGTAGACAACAGTGCCGATCCTCGTGAAATACACGCGGTATCCGGGGCCGACGTCGATGCGCAGTTCCGAAACGGTATCCCCGACCGGCTTGCAATCCCCGAAGTTGCCCCGTTCGGCGGCGCGAATGCGAACCAGGATGCGAGCCTTCGCTTTGTGATCCTTCAGACCCGACAGCCAAGCGTCGAAACCGTCCGTGCGATGGATCGTGTTCATGGGTCGCATTGTATCCAGACGGATACAGACCCGCAAGACCGAGGGTGAGCGCCGATGAGCGTGGCCGTATCGACCCTGGTCTGGCGCTGCCGTGGCATTTCCGCCGCCGACAAGATCGTCTTGCTGCGGCTGGCGGATGCCGCGACGGCCGAGGGTCTGGAGGCGCGTCCCAGCGTGGAGACCATGGCGGCCGACTGCGGGTGCTCCGACCGGCACGTCAAGGCCGCCCTGAAGCGCCTGACCGCCACGGGTTTGATCCGCGTCGACCGGCCATCCATCGGCAGAATGCCAAACGTCTATGCCTTCAACATGGCGGTCCTGGAGGCTCGCGCGGCCGATGCCACGACGCCCGTTCGGGGCATGCGCAGGGGAGGCCATGGGTCACCCCAGGGTCACGCCGGGGTGAACGCGGTGCACCCCTCCGATGTCTTCGGGGTGAACGAAGTGCACCCCTCCAATGCCGCACAGGTGAATGAGGTGCACCCCTCCGAGGCCCGTGAGGTGAATGGGGTACACCCCGCCGATGCCCCAGGGGTGAATGACGTGCACCTCTTTGATGCCCCTGGGGTGAACAACGTGCACCCGTCCGATGTTCCCGGGGTGAATGACGTGCACCTCTTTGATGTCCCTGGGGTGAACACAGTGCACCCCTCTGGACCCTCAGGGGTGAATGAGGTGCACCCCAGGGGTGAACGAGGTGCACCCCAGGGGGTGAATGTGATTCACCCTAACCGTCCTATACCCGTCCAGGAACCGTCCCAGCAGCAGCAGCCGTTGCACACCAGCGCCGCGCGAGGCGCCGGTCAGGCCGCCGCTGCTGCCGCCACCGCCGCACCGGACGAACCATCCAAGGCCGTCGTGATCGCCCCGACCACGATCCCCACCACCGAAGCCATCGCCCTCATCGAGGCCGCCCGGGCCGGGCTGACCGATGGCGGTTGCGCGACGGCCGCCCGTCCCAACAGCGCCGACCTCGCCACGGCGCGCGACTGGCTCGACCTGGGCGCCGATCCGCCCACCGTCCGCGCCGTCGCCCGCATGGTGGCCGCGCGCCGGGCCGCGCGCGACCAGGGGCCACCGCAATCGCTCGCCTACCTCAGCGGCGCCATCGCCGATGCCCTGGCACCGCCCCCCGACCCCGCCGTCACGCCCCTGAGAGGACCCCGCCATGACCCGCCCAGCCCCATCCGATCGGCGACCGATCGCGCCGCACAGCGCACCACCGACGCCCTGGAGGCCCTCCGCCGACGCGGAGAGGCTCGAATCCTGGCCGCTGGTGGAAGACCCGCCCATGACCCGTGACCGCTGCCAGGCCGTGATCGAGGAGACCGCGCACAGGCTGATCCCGGCGCCGCCAGGGGCGGCGGAGGTGGAGGCCGCGCGCATCGTCGCCACCCTGGGATTGCCTCTCGGCGTCAATCCGGACGCCTACAGTCATGCCCTCGCCGAGGCGCTGGAGGACCTGCCCCCGGACCTGCTGGCCCTGGCCGGCCGCCGCGCCCGCACAGGCTGCCACTGGCCACCCCGCCCGGCCGAAGTCAGGGCCCTGGTGAACGACGAGATGAAACGCCGTGTGCTGGTGAACAGCAAGGCACGCTACGGCGCTCTCAAGGCCAGGGAGGATTGATGAAATGGAGGCGCAAAAGCCGCTGGCTCGTGACCGATGGCCGCGCATGATGCGCCGCAAGACGGTGGCCGCTTATCTGGACGTGTCGCCCGCAACGATCGACACCCTGGATCTTCCGAGTCATCGGGTCAGGTCTATGCGGTACTGGCTTAGGGACGACGTCGACGCCTGGATTGATCGACAGACTGGCCGTGCCGATGAGCCTGACCCAACTGCTATTCTGGAACAGTGGGGATGACCATCCTTCGCCTTCGAAACGTCCAACGTGTGCGTTCGCGCGGTCGGACCTACTACTACCATCGCCCGACACGGACGCGCCTACCGGGCGAGCCAGGCAGCGCGGAGTTCATGGCCGCTTATGCTGCCGCTGAGGGCGAGAAGGCGCTCCCGGCCAAGCCTGGCAGTCTGGGGCGGCTAATCGAAGCCTATCGGGCCAGCCCGGAATATGCGGCCCTGGCTGTGGAAACGCGCCGGGACTATGCCCGGGTTCTGGATTGGCTGGGGAAGGGTAAGGATACCCCGCTGCCGGCGATGACGTCGCGTGTGGTTTACGGCCTTCGCGACAAGGCGTTCGAGCAGCATAAACGGCGCTTCGCGAACTATGTAGTCCAGGTGCTGTCTCTTCTATTCAACTGGGGGAAGCCGCGTGGGTTCGTTCAAACCAATCCTGCCGAGGGCGTGGCGAAACTTCGGAGACCGCGCGGTGAGGCGAAGCAGAACCGGCCGTGGCAGTGGGAGGAACTGGCGGCGGTGTTGAAGGAGACGGCCACCCATCCAGGTTTGCGCGCTGCCGTGGCTCTGGCTGCCTTCGTGGGGCTTCGCCAGGCCGACGTGCTTGCTCTTCCGTGGTCGGCGGTTACCAGTAGGCGGGTGACAGTCCGGTCCCAAAAAACGGGTATGACTGTCCGGGTACCAATGCATTCAATGCTGGCTGCCGTCCTGGAAACAATGCCTCAGCGGTCGCCTATTGTCGTGACAGGGCAGGGAGGGGCACCTTTCACGGCATCAGGGTTCCGGGTGGAACTCAGAAAGGTTCTGAAGCGGCTGGAGGCGGCCGATGTTATCCGACCGGGACTAACGTTCCACGGTCTTCGCCATACCGCAGGGACCATGTTGGCGGACGCTGGATGCGACAGCCGCGACATACAGGCTGTGCTGGGGCTGGCGACCCTTCGGATGGCGGAACACTACACCGAGGAAGCGGATCGCCTACGGAGGGCTGATGATGCAATCGCTCGGCTTGAAGCGGCGACCCGCGCGAGAACGGACACGGCACAGGCTGTAAAACAAGATGGGTGAGAGTGTAAAACACACCCTCACCCGATCAGCTAACTCTTTGAAAATATGGTGCCCAGGGACAGATTCGAACTGCCGACACGGGGATTTTCAGTCCCCTGCTCTACCAACTGAGCTACCTGGGCCCGGGCATTTTTGCGGCGACCGATACGGAGTACGCCCGAGGGTGGTGGACCGCGTCGCCGTGGGAGGCGTTGTTTACGGGAAAACGGCGGGCCTGTCAAAGGGGTTTCACGCGCCTGTCACGCACCCTTCCGTCCGTTGGGTCGGTGTCGGTCCTGGCTGCCACTGGCTGTGAAGCAAGGCCGCGTCGACGGTCGCGCGTCAGCCGCGCGACGGCACCATGAGGGTGGCCTCGCCATCCACCACCAGCTTGCCCTTGACCGTGGCCGTCGTGCGGAACACGGCGAACTTCTTGTCGGCGACCAGGTCGATCACCTCGGCTTTCACGCGCACCGTGTCGCCGATGCGCACCGGAGCCTTGAAGCGCAGGGACTGGCTCACGTAGATGCACCCCGGCCCCGGCAACTTGGTGCCGAACAGCGCCGACATCAGCGCCCCCGTGAGCATGCCATGGGCGATGCGGCCCTTGAACAGGGTGCCGGCGGCGTACTCCTCGTCCATGTGCGCTGGGTTGGTGTCGCCGGAGACGCCGGCGAACATCAGCAGGTCGGCCTCGGTGATGGTCTTGCCAAGGGTGGCCGACTGGCCGACCGACAGATCCTCGAAGGACGTATGGACGATGTTTTCTTCCAGGGGGGCGGACATGGGGAAACCTCCTTCCGAGCCGTGTGCGATGGCGCGGACGGCGCCGCACCTACAGTAGGCGCGGGGTGGGGGCCGGCGCAACAGCGCGCAGGCCGTCATGCCGGCGGGGGAAGGTCCGGGCGGCCGCGCAGCAGGTCGGTCAGCTTCAGGCGCAGGCGGTCAGGCGCCACCGGCTTCTGCAGCACCGGCAGGCGGCCCCGGTTGGCATCGTGCAGCCGCCGCGTCTGGGCATCGCCGCTGAGGATCAGGGCGGGGATGGGCGCGCGGAAATGACCCCGGGCCAGGGCCACGGCCTCGACGCCCGTTCGGTGGTTGGGCAGATGGAAATCCACCACCATGGCATCGGGGCGCGTCAGGGAGTCGGTCAGCAGGGCTTCGGTCAGTTCCACCAGGCTGGAGAACGCGGTGACCCGGAACCCCCATCCCTCCAGCAGCAAGGCGAGGCTGTCGCGCACCGTGGCGGCGTCATCGACGATTACCAGGTGGGGTGTGGGGCCGGTCGTCGGGGTGGTATCGGCTGCCAGGGCGACGGTGCCCTCCGTCGCGTCGTTCAGAAGCCAAGCCGCCGCGCGATCGGCGGCGGCCTCTGCCTCCTGACGCGGCACGCGCACCGAGAAGCGCGAGCCGTGCCCGGGCGTCGAGGCCACGGTCACCTCCACCCCAAGGAGCAACGCCACCCGGCTGACAATGCCCAGGCCCAGGCCCAGGCCGCCGCCGGGGTCGGCGCGACGTTCGTCGGAGACCCGATGGAAGTCCTGAAAGATCAGGGCCAGTTGGTCGCCGGCGATGCCATGGCCGGTGTCGATCACGTCCAGCCGCAGGAAGCGGCCCTGACGCCGGCCGCCCAGAAGGATGGCTCCGCCGGGATCAGTGTACTTGATGGCGTTGCCGATCAGGTTGCGCAAGATGATCTCCAGCAGGTGCGGATCGGTGTGCAGCGTGACCGAGGGCGCGACAACGCGCAGGCGCAGGTCGCGTTCGCGCGCCATCGGCTCCAGTTCGTCGGCCAGCCGGCCCAGCAGGGCGGCGCCGTCGCAGGCGCGCGGCTCGGGCAGGATGGCGCCGGCCTCCAACCGCGAGACGTCCAGCAAGGTGTTGAGCAGGTCGGCCAGGGCGGCCAGCGAGCGTTCGATCTTGTGGATGATGGCGAGCGTCGACGGTTCCTCGATGCGACCGGCCAGGACCGAGACGAACAGGTTCAGCGCCTGGAGCGGTTGCCGCAGGTCGTGACTGGCCGCCGCCAGGAAACGGGTCTTGGTCAGCAATGCCTGCTCGGCGGTCTCCACGGCCTGGTGAAGGCGCATCTCGGCCTCGACCTGGCGGGTGATGTCCTGGACATGAGCGATGACGTGATGCGGCCGGCCGTGACCATCGCGGGCCAGGGCCAGGGCCAGGTGGGCGTGTACCATCCCGCCGCCCTTGCGCAGGTAGCGCTTCTCGGCCGTGAACACCCGTGTCTCGCCGCCGAGCAAACGCCGCATGGCCTCCAGATCGACGCCGTGATCCTCCGGGTGGGTGACCGCCGGCATGTCCAGGGACAGCAACTCGGTCTCGCCACGGTTGAGAATGCGGCACAGGGCCGGGTTGACCTCCTGGAAACGGCCGTTGAGGTCGATGATGGCCATGCCGTGGGCGGCGGCGCTGAAGGTCTCTCGAAAGCGGCTCTCGCTGGCGCGCAGGGCCTCTTCCATCCGCCGCTTGGGCGTGATGTCCAGAATCTGCGCGACGACCTCGCGCGGGGTGCCGTCCTCGCCGCGGATCAACGCGCCGGTGACCCGCGCCCAGACAATGGTTCCATTGGGGCGGAGGTAGCGCTTCTCCCGGTCATAGGGGGTTTCATCCCCACTCAGGGCGGCATCCAGCCATGCCAGGTCCGCCGCCCAGTCTTCGGGGTGGGTCACGGAAAGCACAGAGTGCCCCACCAGGGCCTCGGCCGGGCGACCGAGGATGACGGTCAGGGCATCATTGACACGCCGCCAGCGCCCCTCGGTGTCGAGCAGGGCCATGCCGTGGGGGGCCTGGTCGAAGGCATTGCGAAAGCGTGCCTCCAGACGCCGGTCGTTGGTCGGCGCGGGGGGGGGTGGGGGCACGAAGACGGCGTCCGATCCGCTGGGCGCGACGGCGAGGGTGAGGGCGTCGTCGTCGAACACCACCACCCAGGGCGAGTCCGAGGACGGGCTCGGCGCGTCGCTGTCTGGGGCCATCAACGCCATGGTGCAGCGCACCAGCCGGATTCCCGCGTTGGGGTCGGGCACTCGCTCCACGGTAACAACGCGACCCTCGGTTTTCGGTGCCCCGGTCTTCAGCAGGGCAATCATGCGGGCGCGCCGCGCCTCGGCGAGGGGTTCTGGCAGACGGGCGAAGTAGTCCTGGCCCCGCAATGCCTCCGTATCTTCCGCGTCAAGGCGCCGCGCCGCCGCCGGGTTCGCGGCGAGCACATTGCCGGTGTGATCCAGTACCACCACGGCCTGAGGCGACAACGCCTGGATCGGTCCAAGGGACAAGGACGTCATGGTCTCGCGGATCTCGCTGGTTGGGGGCCCAGGGCCTGTTGACCTGGGCCGCATCCTGCCTATTCTGAAGACAGACCATACACCCGTGCCGGCCACGTGGGAGAGTCCGGTCCATGCCCTGGGGACAAATCAGGGCGGGGGATCGGCGCCGAAGGAGCAACCGCCCCCGGAAACTCTCAGGCACCCAGGACCGCGTGGCTGTCGGGACTCTGGAAAGCGGGCGCGTGCCGGCCAGTGGTGGCGCGTGCCTCACCGAAGATGAAAGCCGTCGCCTGGAGGACCGTCCGCCGGTCTTCCGTCCGCCCTGGGTCAGGCCAACACGCCCGGCTGGCGGACGCGGACGGTCAATCTTTCAGGTTCCAAGACAGAGGGGGGCAAGGGGATCGCCATCGCGGTCGCCAAAGCCCCTGCTTCGGTCCGGCCCCGGCCGGACCCGCTGGAAAGGAACCGACCCATGGCGGACCACGACACCACCTCAGCGAGTCTGCGCACGACCCCGCTGGAGTCCCTGCATCGCGACCTGGGCGCCAAAATGGTGCCGTTCGCGGGCTATGCCATGCCCGTGCACTACCAGGCCGGGGTGCTTGCCGAGCATGCCTACACCCGTGAGCGCGCCGGCCTGTTCGACGTCTCCCACATGGGGCAGGCGCGTTTGACCGGGGCCGATCCGGCGGGCGCCCTGGAACGCCTGGTGTGCGGGGCGATCACCAATCTGAAGCCTGGACGCCAGCGCTACACCCTGTTGACCACCGACGATGGTGGGATCCTCGATGACCTGATTGTCTCCAACACCGGCGATACTCTGTTTCTGGTGGTCAACGCGGCGCGCAAGGAGGAGGACATCGCGCACTTGCGCGCTGGCCTGGCGGACGCCGGTGTGACGGTTACCGTTCTGGAAGACCACGCGCTGTTGGCCTTGCAAGGGCCGAAGGCGGTCACGGTGCTGGCCGAGTTGGCGCCGGAGGTGGCCGCCATGCGCTTCCTGGATGTGCGCAGCGTGCGGCTGCTGGACGGGGTGTCCTGCCTCATCAGCCGTTCCGGCTACACCGGCGAGGACGGTTTCGAGATTAGCGTCCCCGCTTGGGCGGCGGACCGCCTGGCGCGCTGGCTGTTGGAGCGGCCGGGCGTGGCGCCGGCTGGCCTGGGCGCGCGCGATTCGCTGCGCCTGGAGGCCGGCCTGTGCCTCTACGGCTCGGACATCGACACCACGACCTCGCCGGTCGAGGCGGACCTTGCCTGGACCATTGGCAAGGCACGCCGCGAGACCGGCGGCTTTCCTGGCGACGCGGTGATCCTGGCGCACCTGAGGGAGGGTGCGCCGCGCCGCCGGGTGGGGATCCGGCCAGAGGGACGCATGCCAGCCCGCGCGCACACCGAAATCCGTGACACCGACGGGACCGTTGTCGGGTCCATCACCAGTGGGGGCTTCGGCCCCACGGTGGGGGGGCCGGTGGCCATGGGGTATGTGCCGACGGCCCTGGCCCAGCCGGGCACGCCGCTGACCCTCGTCGTGCGCGGCCGGGCGGTGCCGGCCGAGGTCGTTGCCTTGCCGTTCACGCCGCCGCGCCAGGTTCGGGGCTGAGAGGCCGTTCGGATAGTCTCGAAGGCCGCCATATATATTGTGTGCATGTCGCCAAACGGCATGCCCGATGTGGTTCTTGTCGGGCTGTCCGGGCAAACATGGGGTGGTTGGCGCCCAGGCCGATGGTTGTCCGCGAGACCACCACTGTCCTGACCAACGAAAGAGACCTTGAGAGGGGGAACGCAGACCATGAGCACGCTCTACTTCACCGAGGATCATGAATGGGTGGCCGTCGAGGACGGCATCGCCACCGTGGGCATCACCGACTACGCCCAGAAACAGCTGGGAGACATCGTCTTCGTCGAGGTGCCCGAGGCCGGCCGGGCCTTGGCCAAGGGCGACGAGGCGGCGGTGGTGGAATCGGTCAAGGCCGCCAGCGAGGTCTACGCGCCCGTGGGCGGCACGGTGACCGAAGGCAACGGTGCGCTGGCCGATGCCCCGGCGGCGGTGAACACCGATCCCTTGGGCGACGGGTGGTTTTTCCGCCTGACCCTGGCCGATCCCTCCGAACTCGACGACCTGATGGACCAGGACGCCTACAACGCCCACGTGGCGGGGCTGGAGTAACACCCCACGGCGCGTATGCCTGCCACCCCATGGGGAACCGCGCCGCGAGGGGGCTGGGGCCTGGCGCGGGCGGCGCGGTCTCGCGCGGCATTTTTGCCCGGATTGATTTTCTCGTTTTTCGGCCAGTCCAGGCCGGTGCCCTTGCGGAGGACCTTGCCCGATGCGTTATCTGCCCCTGACCGACAGTGACCGGCGGGCCATGCTGGCCGGCATCGGCGCGGCGTCGGTCGATGACCTGTTTGGTGATGTGCCGGCCCAGGCCCTGGACGCCGCGCGGTTCGATGACTTGCCCAACCATGAGACCGAGATGGCGGTGGAACGGCGGCTTTCGGCCCTGGCCGCGCGCAATGTGGCGGCCGGCTCGGTGCCGTGTTTCCTGGGCGCCGGGGCCTATCGCCACCATGTTCCGGCGGCGGTCGATCACCTGATCCAGCGGGGCGAGTTCCTGACCGCCTACACGCCCTATCAGCCCGAGGTCAGCCAGGGCACCCTTCAATACCTCTACGAGTTTCAGACCCAGGTGGCGCTGATCACCGGCATGGAGGTGGCCAACGCCTCCATGTACGACGCCGCCACTGGGGTCGCCGAGGCCGCCGCCATGGCCTGCCGCATCACCCGCCGCAAGCATGTCCTGCTCTCGGGTGGGCTGCATCCCCACTACGGCGCGGTGACCGAGACCTTTCTGCGCTATACGGATATCACCGTCGAGCGCCTGGCCCCGGATCCCATGGGCATCGAGGATCGCGTCGGCCGGGTGACCGGGAACACCGCCTGCGTCATCGTGCAGAACCCGGACGTTTTCGGGCGCCTGGCGGATCTCACGGCGCTGGCCCAGGAATGCCACGCTGCGGGCGCGTTGCTGGTGGTGGCGGTGGCCGAGCCCGTGTCGCTGGGCCTGATCACGCCGCCCGGCGCCATGGGGGCCGACATCGTCGTGGCCGAGGGCCACGCCATCGGCAGTCCGTTGACCTTCGGCGGCCCGGGTGTGGGCCTGTTCGCCACCCGGCAGAAGTTCGTGCGTCACATGCCGGGGCGCCTTTCGGGGGAGACGGTGGACGAGGATGGCCGGCGCGGCTGGGTGCTGACCCTGTCCACGCGCGAGCAGCATATCCGCCGCGAGAAGGCCACCTCCAACATCTGCACCAACAGCGGTCTCATCGCCCTGGCCTGGACCATTCATATGTCCTTGCTGGGCGAGGCCGGGTTCACGCGGCTGGCGCGCCTGAACCATCAGAAGGCCGTGGCCCTGGTGGAGCGGCTGGAGCGGGTGCCGGGGCTGACGGTCGTCACGCCCGCGTTCTTCAACGAGGTGCTGGTGCGCCTGCCCGGGCACGACGCCGCCGGGGTCGTCGACAGGCTGGCGGAGCGTGGGATTCTCGCCGGGGTGCCGCTGTCGCGCTTCTGGCCCACCTGGCCCGAACTGGCCGACGGCCTGCTGATCTGCGCCACCGAAACCAACACCGATGATGACGTGGCCGCCCTGGTGGCCGCCCTGACGGAGGTTTTGCGATGACCGGCGCCCACACGCCTGCCTCGGCGGCTGCCACCATCACCGGCAACCGCGGCCTGCGCATCGAGGAGCCGTTGATCTTCGAGCAGGGCGATCCCGCCAAGAGTGGCGTCGACCTGCCACGGCCGGACGATCGGCCGGACCGCCTGGGCGGGCTGGCGCGCCAGGGTCCGATTGGCCTGCCGGGACTCAGCGAGCCCGAGGTCGTGCGCCACTACACCCGCCTGTCACAGAAGAACTACGCCATCGATTCGGGGTTCTATCCTCTCGGCTCCTGCACCATGAAGCACAACCCGCGCCTGAACGAACGCATGGCGCGGCTGCCCGGCTTCGCCGACCTCCATCCCTTCCAGCCCGTGTCGACCGTGCAAGGGGCGCTGGCTGTGATGGAGGCTCTGTCCGCCTGGCTGCTGGGCCTGACGGGCATGGAGGCCGTGGCGCTGTCACCGGCCGCCGGCGCGCACGGCGAGTTGTGCGGTATGCAGGCCATCCGCGCCGCCCTGGACGCGCGCGGTGATGAACACCGCCGGGTGGTGCTGGTGCCCGATTCGGCCCATGGCACCAACCCGGCCACCGCCGCGCAATGCGGGTTCAAGGTGCGGGGCATCCCCGGGGATGACCGGGGCCGGGTGGACCTGGCGGCCTTCAAGGCGGCCCTGGACGACAGTGTCGCCGCCGTGATGATCACCAACCCCAACACCTGCGGGCTGTTCGAGACCGATATCCTCGCGCTGTCCCGGGCGGCGCACGAGGCCGGGGCGTTCGTCTACATGGATGGCGCCAACTACAACGCCATCGTCGGCCGGGTGCGTATCGCCGACCTGGGCGCCGACGCCATGCACATCAATGTGCACAAGACCTTCTCCACGCCTCACGGGGGCGGCGGCCCGGGGGCTGGCCCCACGGTGCTCAGCGCCGCCCTGGCGCCGTTCGCGCCGCTGCCCCATGTCGTCCGCGATGGCGAGGGCTGGCGCCTGATCGAGCACGTCGAGGGCGATATGCGGCCCTTCGGCCGTATGAAGGGCTTTCACGGTCAGTTCGGCGTGTTCGTGCGGGGGCTGGCTTACATCATGAGCATGGGTAAGGACGGATTGCGCGCGGCGTCCGGCGACGCCGTGCTGAACGCCAACTATCTGCTCGCCCGGCTGGGCGCGTCGCTCACGCCCTCGTTCGAGGGGCCGTGCATGCATGAGGCTCTCTTCGACGATCGTTTCCTCAAGGGCACCGGCGTCTCCACGCTGGATTTCGCCAAGGCCCTGATCGACGAGGGCTTCCACCCCATGACCATGTACTTCCCGCTGGTGGTTCACGGGGCCATGCTCATGGAGCCCACGGAAACCGAGAGCAAGGCGAGCCTGGATGTCTTCTGCGACACCGTGCTGGCCCTGGCCGAGAAGGCGCGCGCGGGGGAGACCGCGTTGTTCACGGAAGCGCCGCGCCACACGCCCCGCCGCCGCCTCGACGAGACTCGCGCCGCGCGGCATCCGGTGCTGCGGTGGGAGCCGCCAGCCCCGGCCCCGGTTCACGCCCCAGCTCCGGCCCCACGCCGCGTCGCCGCCCAAAGCTGACGAACCCAGGTGTCCGGACGGCGCGCGCGGCGGCGGACGCGTCGCGGTCTATCAACCGGCGACCTGTTCGTGTGTCGCGGCCTGGTACTTGCGTCACCGTTCAGGTCCAGCCGCCGCTTTCTTCACAAAGATTGCCATGAAAGCGGCGGACGGCCGAACGCATACCAAAGAGGACTCCTGCTGGCGGAGACGACACGTCACGATTATACCGACACATCGCACAAGATTTCGTCCACGTCTCGATAAAGCCGTTGCTTACGCGACCTCGGACTCCTAGGGTGCCGACCGCGCATCGTTTGAAGGGAACAAGCGTATGCCGGTCGAGTTCCAGTACCATGACGAAGGTGGCTTCCTGGAAGTCACTCTCCTGGGGGCATTCGCCCCGGACGACGTGATCGATGCGTTGGGCGTCATGGTCAACAGTAACGAATGGTCCTCGGACGTGAATGTCCTGTGGGATGGCAGCACGGCCAGTCTTGATCACATCGATCAGGCGTTTCTGGAGGACCTGGTCATGTTTCGCAGCAATATCGACCTCTTGCGCCGGCAGTCTCGCGCGGCGGTGGTCATTTCCGCGCAGGCCGAGTGGGTATCCACCCAGTTGACGAAACTGTTCGCGGAGAAGTACCTGTCAGGCGAGGTGCGTGTTTTTCATGACCGGGAGTGCGCGGTCCGCTGGCTCACGGCCGACAAGGAGCACTGAGGCAAGACGATAACCGAACCACGTCGGCCTGGCGGCGGCGCGGCGCGTGGCGGAACTGATATCGTCCTGCACGCGTGCGGCCTTTTGATCGTCGTTCACGATCTTCGGATGGTGGTGCCCAGGAGAAGACTCGAACTTCCACGGCCTTTCGGCCACAGGTACCTGAAACCTGCGCGTCTACCAATTCCGCCACCTGGGCATCAGGGGCATAGAGCAAATCGCGAGCGATCCGAACGGAATCGCCCTGGAAGACCTTTTGGGGACGATTTGCTCCAATATCACACTCTTAGTGTCTGTCCGGAAAGCCTTGCTTAGTACCACATACGTCATGCGATTCGAACACGGGCACACACTATATTGTGGTTCCCGAGACTTTCCGGACGGGCTCTAAGGGGCAACGACCCCCCTCTCGGACCCACGTCGTGAATCCGACCGTGAAGGACCAAGCGTGGTCCGCAAAGAAAGCAAGGACACCAGCACGATCACCCGGGGAAGCAGGGCCATCGCCGGGTCGTGGCCATAACCCGCTCAACCGAGGGCTCTCTCCGGCTCGCCTGGCCGGTGACGGCGTTTTCACGGACCGTGTCGGCCCGGATCAGGCCGTGCCGTCGGATGGTGCCCAGGAGAAGACTCGAACTTCCACGACCTTTCGGCCACAGGTACCTGAAACCTGCGCGTCTACCAATTCCGCCACCTGGGCAGTGCGGTGGGCGTCGGGACCGGCGCCGTTGCGGAGGCCGGCTT
>JANQGN010000749.1 GCA_028277295.1 Rhodospira sp. | reverse complement strand
GTCGCGGACGTCCCGCGCGACATTCTGGCGCGCACGGCGGCGTTCCTGTTGCTCAAGGATTCCAAATCCAGCTACGCCATCGAGGGGGAACGGCCGCCGCAGGACCGCATCCAACGCTGGGGTCGCGCCATCGGTGAGGCCGGGCTCCATCCCCTGGATACGGAAAATCTGCTGCGCCTACAGGCCATCGTCATCGGCGACGCCCGCTTCGTGACGCTCGGGGTTCGGGAAGAGGGCGGTTTCATCGGTGAACACGACCGCGAGACCCGCCTGCCGTTGCCCGTTCATATCAGTGCCCGCCCCGAGGACCTGCCCGCGCTTATGGATGGGCTCATCGCCTTCGAGCGCGGCCCCGCCCAAGCCCTGGACCCCGTCATCGCCGCGGCCGTCCTGGCCTTCGGCTTCGTCTATATCCATCCGTTCGAGGACGGCAACGGGCGTTTGCACCGCTATCTGATCCACCATGTCCTTGCGGCACGCGGATTCAATCCGCCGGGGGTCGTGTTTCCGGTATCCGCCGCCATTCTGGAGCGCATTGACGACTACCGCCGCGTTCTGGAAGGCACGTCGGCGCGCATGCTGCCGTTGATCCGCTGGGAGACGACGCCGCAGTTCAATGTGCGTGTGCTGAACGAGACAGGCGACCACTACCGCTTCTTCGACGCCACGCCCCATGCCGAGTTCCTGTTCGCCTGCGTTCGCAAGACCATCGAGGAGGACCTCCCCAACGAGACCCGGTTCCTGCGGTGCTACGACCGGTTCCGTCAGGATCTCCAGATGCTCATCGACATGCCCGACCGCACCGTCGATCTGCTGTTCCGCTTCCTGCACCAGAACGACGGGCGTTTGTCGAAGCGGGCGCGGGAGCGGGAGTTCGCGGCCCTGAGCGATCCCGAGGTCGAGCGGATCGAAGGACTCTATGCGGATCTCTTCGACGACCGGCGGGACGCCTGATCGCGTCCCGGCCGGCCGGGTGCATGTCGCGAGGAATGGGTGAGGCGGCGTTCAGATCTCGTCGTCGACCGGTTGGTCGGCATATTGCTGGTGCGGATTGCCGATGGCCGCGCTCTCCGCCCCCGGCGCCGTGACCATGAAGCACCCGTTCAGCCGGTCGAGCAGGGCGCGCGCCCGCACCTCGCCATGGACGTTGGCGATGACGATGGCCTGCTGGGCATAGCGCAGCACCACGTGATAGCTCTCCCGCAGGTGTCGGCGCGGTTTCTTCTGGAGGGCCTGCGCCCGCCGCAGGCTCCGGTGCGGCTCCAGTTCGAAACGCAGCGGGACGTGGCGCGCATACCGCCGCCACCCGAACAGCCCCAGAACCCTGACGTCACGGGGCGTCAGTTCGATGACCGTGGCGCTGGTGAACAGAATGCGCAGGATCCACTTGATCGGCCAGTATGCCAGAACCGCAGCCACCAGGACGCCAAGCACGGTCTCTTCGGCGGTGTGGCCCGGCGGCGGTTCGAACGCGGCATAGACCATGACCACCAGGGCATAGACTTTGAACACCGTCATCAGGACGGCGATCAGGCCCTCGCCAAACGGCGTGCCGTAGAAGGGAATGATGCGCCAGGACGTGACGCCTTTCGGATCGCCAAAGGCGCGGTAACCGACCGTCCCGGGATAGCGCGGGAAGAGTGGTTCAGCTCGCAAAGGCAGGTGAAACATGGCGGGAGACCTCCGTAATGCAGGATGGACACCGCCCATCAAACGTCTGGATTCCCATCGTCTGGATTTGCCGGGCGGCTCGCCCTATCGTCGCTCGGAGCCACGCGCCG
>JANQGN010000691.1 GCA_028277295.1 Rhodospira sp. | reverse complement strand
CGCGGCTACTGGAAGCGCCCCGACCTCACCGAAGAACGCTTCGTCACCCACCCCGACACCGGCGAGCGCCTGTATCGCTCCGGCGACATGGGGTACATGGACGCCGACGGCCTGCTGCACATCGCCGGCCGGAAGGACTTTCAGATCAAGATCAACGGCGAGCGCATCGAGGCCGGCGAGGTCGAGGCGGCCCTGAACGGCCACGCGGAGATCCAGGACAGTCTTGTCACCGCCGCGCCAGGCCCGGCCGGCCGGCCCCGGCTGGTGGGCTACGTGCGCCTCGCCACCCCCGTCGACGCCCGTAGTGGCGTCGTGCCCATCGACGGGGTTGAACTGACCGAGAACGGCGCGCGGGTCCAGTTCAAGCTTGAACGCCACGCCATCCGCGACGACCTGCGCGACCAGCCATCGGTGCCGCTGGCCAGCGCCGGCCCGCTGGCGGCCTACGCCGCCCGCAGCACCCGCTTCACCACGCGCCAGTTCTCCGACCGCCGCCTCTCGAGTGACGACGTTGGCCGCCTGCTGGGGGCGCTCACACCCTATGTCACCGCCGGCCAGGCGTTCCCAAAATACGCCTATGGCTCGGCCGGCGGCCTGTATCCGGTGCAAACCTATGTCCAGATCCGGGGCAACGTGGACGGCATCGCCGACGGCTTCTACTATTTTCACCCCTTCGACCAGCGCCTCTATCATGTGGCGGACAGCGCCGCCACGCCGGAGATGACGCACGCGGGCTCCAACGCGGCAACCGTGGGCCAAGCCTCGGTCATGCTCTACCTGGTCTCCCGGGAAGGGGCGATGCGCCCGATGTACGGCGCCCTCACCCGCGACTTCTGCCTTCTGGAGGCGGGCTACATGAGCCAGCTTCTAATGGCGTGGGCCACGCCGCTCGGCCTGGGCCTGTGCGCGCTCGGCATTGTCCATGCGCCTGGCCTGCCCGACGTGTTGCGTCTGGGTCCGGATCAGGAAATCCTGCACACCTTCGCCTGCGGTCCCCTGCCGCTGGACCAACCGGACGACGCGATCGCCACCCCACCGGTCAGCGCCGACCGTCTGGCCCGTATCCGCCAGCACGTGGCCCAGCGGGTGCCCGCGCACATGGTTCCGAGCACGCTGATTGTCGTCGAGACCTGGCCGCGCAACGCCGCTGGCAAGCTTGATCGCCGGCGGCTGCCCGTGGCGACCGAGGACGACGCGCCAACACCCGCGTTCGACCTCGAACCTCCGCGCCCGTCTCGGCCGGCATCAGCCCCGCCGGTGGCGACGGGACCAACGGATAGTTTCGACGAGGCGGTGTGCGCCGTCTTCCGCGAGGTGCTGGGGCTGGCGCGCTTCGGGCCCGATGATCGCTACCGCGACGCGGGGGCCGATTCCCTGGCCCTGGTCCGGGTGCACCGGCGGCTGCGCGACGCGACCGGCCGGGATGTGCCGCTCCGGGCGCTGTTCGAGGCGGAGACGGCACGCGCGCTTCATCGGATGATCGACCAGGAGGGCGCCTGACATGCCGGGACCTGACATGCTGGCGACGGCCGGCCCGGGGGAGCGTTACCCCGTCGGCGCGGAAGGCACGCTGACCTTCCGCGTCACCGAGGCCAAGACGGTGCCCAGCCTCTATCCTGAATCCGAGGAGTTCCAGGCGTTTCCGCACGTCTTCGCCACGGGCTTCGTGATCGGCCTGCTGGAGTGGGCCTGCATGCGGGCGCTCGGCGAACGGCCTCACGCCGACACCGAGATGACCGTCGGCGCCCATGTGGACGTGCGGCATCTGGCGCCGGCCGTGCCCGGGCAGGAGGTGATGGCCTGGGCGCGGCTGGTGGTGGCGGACCCGCCCAGCCTGATCTTCAAGGTGCGGGCCTACGAGGGCGACCGCCTGCTCGCCGAGGGCACCCATGAACGCTGGGTGGTCTCGCGGCCGGAGTTCGAGGCGCAGGCGGCTCAGTTGGCGCCAACGGACGCCCCTCCCGCCGACGGTTAGAGCATGTTGCGCGATTTCTGAATCGCCCAGCATGCTCTAACAATTTGTTTTTCAAGCAAATCGTCGTCGCGATCTGGCACGGGTCCGCGACGATCATCGGCTTTGACAC
>JANQGN010000656.1 GCA_028277295.1 Rhodospira sp. | reverse complement strand
CACCAGGCTTGTGTCGCCCTCGATGGTCAGGGCGCGGGCGAAGAACGAGGCGTCGCCGTCCATGCCCTCGGTGTCCAGCATGGCGGTCAGCGTCTCCAGTGGCGCCCTGACCACGGCCTCGGCCTGGCGGATGTCCTCCGCCTCGGCATCGGCCAAATCCAGGCTGAGCACGCCATCGGCCATGTCCACCACGATCGCCGCCGGATGCCCCGCCGGCACGATGGCCAGCCGGCCGGTCAGGCCAGCCAGGCGGTCGCCCAGGCGTGGCTCCAGGTCCCGCAGCAGGCGATCCAGGACCGGCCGCGCCAGCGCGCGCATCACCGGCACCGGCACCGGGCGCAGCAGCAGACCGACCAGCAGGCCCGGCGAGAAGGTTCGAACGGCGTGGGACATGGATCCCCCTGGCATCGTGACTCTCATGTTACGCGGATGGACCGCTTTTTTACTGCGGGCATGGCGCCCGGGCAAGAGCCGGGGTCGATCTTGGGCCTTCGACGCGGTATACCGGGCGCCGGCGTGACACACGCGCCGCGCCCGCACCCGGCCCGGTGCCGTGGCGCCCGGCCCCGCGTCGCCAGCCGGGACGGCGCGGCGCGGCGCGGGCATGGCCCTGGGTGGGGGAGCGGGCCGGTGCAGTTCGGCGGATGAGTCACACGCATCCGTCACGGGGATAAGGAGCATCTGGCTTGGACACCGAAACGTTGATGGCCCTGGGCGGCTTCCTCCTGGCGTGTTTCGCCGCCGCCTCGACCAGCGCCGCCTTCAAGCCAGGCCCCTGGTACGAGTCCTTGCGCAAGCCGTTCTGGACCCCCCCAGACTGGCTGTTCTCCGTGGCCTGGACGGTGCTGTACCTGATGATGGCCGTGGCCGGCTGGCTGGTGTGGCGCGACGCCCCCGACGGCGCCCGCGCCCTGCCGCTTGGCGCCTTTGCCGCGCAGTTGATCCTCAATGCCCTGTGGGCGCCCGTCTTCTTTGGGCGTCATCGCCTGGGGCTGGGCTTCGCGGTGATGGTGCTGCTGTGGGCGGCGGTTCTTGTGACGGTGGTGCTGTTCTTCAAGGTCAACACGGTCGCCGGCCTGTTGCTGATTCCCTATCTGGCGTGGGTGGGCTTCGCGGCCTTCCTGAACCTGGGCATCTGGATCATGAACGCCGGGCGGGACAACGCGGCGGGCCGCCTGTCCTGACCAAACCCTCCAGGACCAGGGAGCAGGCACGCGCCGCGCGCATGTGTGCGATTGCGAATTGTTATTCGCCTCTGGTGCGGCAGTGTCTATAGATCCTGGCATGGACGCGGGCCGCGCCGCGTGAGGAGCGGGTCCCCGGACCCGATCCCAACCCGGGCGGCCGATTTTCCCCCAAGCCCGCCAGAGGACCCCGATCATGCGCGTTGGCTTCACCAGCCAGAACTTTCGCACCATCACCGGCCACGCCGGACGCACCCGCCGCTTTCTGGTGTTCGACCTGACCGAGGACGGCGCCGCCACGGAGGTCGAGCGCCTGGACCTGCCGGTCGAGATGACCATGCACGACTTCCACGGCGGGGGCCCCCACCCCCTGGACGGCCTGGACGTGCTGGTGACCAAGGAATGCGGCGCCCACTTCCCCCGGCGCATGGCCCGGCGCGGCGTCAGCGTGGTGGTGAGCGCCGAGGACACCGACCCCGCCTCGGTGCTGCGGGCCATCGCCGAGGGGCGCCTGGACGTCAGCCCGCCAACGATCACGGCGGACGACGGAGAGCATGGCCACGGCCAACACCACCATAACCACCACCATCATCACGCCCACCGTCACCACAACGCGAACCGTCCGGACGGCACCAGCGCCCATGAGGCGGCGGCGTGCGACTGCCACGATCATGATCGCGATCACGATCACCATCGCGACGACGCGCATGATCATGAGCACCCCCACGGTCATGGTCATGAGCATGGGCGTGGACACGGGCACCAGTGCCGTGGCCACGGCGGCGGACGCGGCCGGCGCCGGCTGGCCGTCGCGACGCCCTGAGACCAGAAAACCCTCGTCCTGCGCATCCTTAGAGCCCGTCCGGAAAGTCTCGGGAACCGCGATGTATTGTGCTCCTGTGCCCGAATCTCATTCCGTATGAGGTGTCTTGTAGGGCTTTCCGGACAGACCCTTAGGACGCAAGGGACCTCCATCGGCGTATCGTAACCGCTGCCTGCGTTCTGCGTTAACCTGAGCCCGCCGCCCTGGCGCCCACCCGCGCCGCGCAGTAAGGTGGCGAGGTCATCCCACCGTGACCCCGCTGCGCCATGCCGTATGACATCCAGTCCCAGAAAGACCTGATCTACGGCCGCGCGCCGGACCTTGCCCACCTGCGGCGGCGCGCCAAGAATAACGGCCTGACCGTGGTCCTCGGCCGGCCGCAGCAGGGGAAGACCTGGCTGCTCCAGGAGCTGGCGCGCACCCTGGACGGCAGCGGCCAGTTCGCCGTGGGCTTCGGCCGCAGCTATGGCGAGACCGCCGACCTGATGCTGCGCGCCGTCCAGGACCTGTACGCCCGCTGGCTGACCCGGGCCGGCGCCTGGGGCCGGGTGAAGGCGGCCCTTGATACGCCCCAAGGCTGGTTGAGCGGGCCGGTCAAGTTCGTTGTCGATCACTTGGTCAAGGCCGTCGCGGGTGACAACGCCCTGACCGAGTCCATGATCCGTCAGGCCCTGGACGCCCTGATCACGGCCAACAAGGAGGCCACGGGCGCGACCGGTTTCCTGCCCACCCTGAAGTACGATCAGGCCCGGGATCTGGTGGCCGCCGTCCATCGCCTGAGCGGCCACCGCGTTGTGCTGATGATGGACCAGTACCAGGAATCGCCGGATCCCGAGGGCGAGGCGAAGACCCTGCGCGCCTTCCTGGCGGACTGCGACACCTGGTCGCCATGCCACATTCTGCTGGCCTTGCGCGAGCAGGAGGCCGCCGCCGACGTCATGCGGGCCATGGTGAAGGAACGGCCGGGACGCGACGAGATTCATGCCCTGGGCGGCATGGCCCTGGAAGACGACGCCGAAACCCGCCGCCGCCTTTTGGTGGAGGCATGCGACCGATTGCCCGCCTTGAAAGAGGTGGACGACGCCGACATCCTGGGC
>JANQGN010000637.1 GCA_028277295.1 Rhodospira sp. | reverse complement strand
GGCTGCGAGGTGGTGACCTTCACCGCCGACATCGGCCAGGGCGAGGAACTGGAGCCGGCCCGCAAGAAGGCCGAGATGATGGGGATCAAGGAGATCTTCATCGACGACCTGACCGAAGAGTTCGTCCGCGACTTCGTCTTCCCCATGTTCCGGGCCAATACCCTCTACGAGGGCGTCTACCTGCTGGGGACGTCCATCGCCCGGCCCCTGATCGCCAAGCGGCTGATCGAGATCGCCGAGCAGACCGGCGCCGACGCCATCTCCCACGGCGCCACCGGCAAGGGCAACGACCAGGTGCGCTTTGAACTGACGGCCTACGCCTTGAAACCGGACGTCAAGGTCATCGCCCCCTGGCGCGAATGGGACCTGAACAGCCGCGCCAAGCTGATCGACTACGCGCAGCGCCATCAAATCCCCGTGCCCAAGGACAAGCATGGAGAGGCGCCCTATTCCATGGACGCCAACCTTCTGCACATCTCCTATGAGGGCAAGGCGCTAGAGGACCCCTGGGTCGAGCCCGACGAGGACATGTTCCGCCTGACCGTGGCGCCCGAGGTGGCGCCGGACACGCCCGAGTACGTGGAAATCGCGTTTGAGAAGGGCGATGCCGTGGCCGTCAACGGCGAGCGGTTGTCGCCCGCCGCCCTGCTACGGCGCCTGAACGACCTGGGCGGCAAGCATGGTTGCGGCCGCGTGGACCTGGTGGAGAACCGCTTTGTGGGCATGAAGTCGCGGGGCGTCTACGAGACTCCGGGCGGCACCCTGCTTCTGACCGCGCACCGGGCGGTGGAGTCGATCACCCTCGACCGCGAGGCGATGCACCTGCGCGACGAGGTGATGCCGCGCTACGCCAAGCTGATCTACAACGGCTTCTGGTTCGCGCCCGAGCGCGAGGCCCTGCAGGCGCTCATCGACACAACCCAGCAGCGGGTGACCGGCACGGCGCGCCTGAAGCTTTACAAGGGCAATGTGATCGTCGTCGGCCGCAAGGCGCCGGTAAGCCTGTACAGCATGGACCATGTCACCTTCGAGGAGGACGCGGTCTACAACCAGGCCGACGCGGAGGGCTTCATCAAGCTGAACGCCCTGCGTCTGCGCCTGGGGGCGCTGGCGCGGGGGTGAGACGGCCTGGGAGGGCATCACGGCACGCCGGGCAAGACCCACACAAAAAAAGAGGCCGGCCGGTGGGGGGATACCGGCCGGCCAAGGGAAAACCGCGCATCCCGGAACAGGAGGGGAAGGGTTCCATTGGGATCACGGTCCGGACCGGCAGCGGGCGACCATCCGGTGTCGCCGGGGTCCCGATGGTCCCCCGCTCGGCCAGGCATGACCGTAGGATCGAGCTCCCGGTGCCGGACGAGTCACCAAGTCGGCGCGTGCGCGACCCGGCGCCCGTTGTCCCCCGTGGCGGTGTTTCCGGGGCACGGTTGGCCCGACGATCTGCCGTCATGAAGCTTACGCCGCCCTGCGGGCCCTGGATCACGCGGACGCGGAAAAACCAAGCTTGTCCGTCGGGTTGTGATGGACTCTGGGATGCGCCCAGAGCCAAACGGTGGGGCGGTGTCTCGGGTTACGGCAAACCCCCAGGGTCCCCGGGGTTTACCGGCGCTGTCCCCGTGCCGTAAAAGGGTCCCTCGCCGCGCTTCCTGGTTGGAGCCTGGCGCGACCATGAAACCGCTCATCCCGCGGGATGAGCGAGGCAGGAAAGCGCTCGCCGCGCGCGGTGGGCGACGCACGCATGATCCGCATCGAGGCCCTGACCCACGTTTACCCTGGTGGCCGCCGCCAGCCCCCACGCACCGCGCTGGCGGAACTGACGCTGGTCGTTCCCGATGGAACCTTCGCTATCCTGTCCGGCCCCAATGGCAGCGGCAAGAGCACCCTGTTCCGTATTCTCTGCGGCCTCACGCTGCCCAGTCGCGGGCGGATCTGGATCGGCGGGCATGATCTGCTGCGCAACCCGGCCGCCGCCCGCGCCCTGATGGGGGTGGTGTTCCAGAGCCCGGCCGTGGACAAGCATCTGTCGGTTCATGAGAACTTGAGCATCCATGGCGCCCTGTACGGCCTGTCCGGCGCTGCCTTGCGCACCCGCATGGCCGAGGCGCTGGCCTGGACCGATCTGGAGGGGCGCTTGACCGATCGGGTGGAGACCCTGTCCGGCGGCCTGGCCCGGCAGGTGGAACTGGCCAAGTGTCTGCTGACCCGACCCCGTCTGCTGTTGTTGGACGAACCCACCACCGGCCTGGATCCGGCCAGCCGCCGCGCCTTTCTGGGGGCCCTCGGGCGTCTGCGGCGTGACCTGGGGATGACGGTGCTCATGACCAGCCACATCTTCAGTGAAGCGGAGAGCGTGGACAGCGTGGCCATCATGGCCGCCGGCCAGTTGCTGGCGCACGACACGCCCCAGTCCTTGCGCGCCCGTCTGCCCGGCGACGTCGTCGTCATCGAGACCGACCGTCCCGACGCCCTGGCCGCGCGCCTGCGGGAGGACCTGGGCGCGCCGGTGATCCGCCATGGCGATGACCTGCGTGTGGACGAGGCGCCGGGCGGCGATGCCGTGGCGTTCCTTGAACGTGTGCTGGCGGCGTATCGCGCCGATGTCCGTGGCATCACCGTGAAACAGCCCACCCTAGAGGACGTATTCATTCACGTTACCGCCGAGGCCAGCGTCGCCGGTCGTGACGGTGCCGAGGAGCAACAGGAGACCGCCGCATGACGCTCGCCGGCAAGGCCCAGTCCGCGCCCCTCGCGAACCAGCCGCTTTCGGATGCCGCGCCGGTTGATGGCGCCGTGCCTGGATCGGCGGGCGCGCCGGGGGGAGCATCCCTGGCGGCGGTCGGTGGGGCCTTGGCCCGGCGCGAGTTCATCCGCTTTATTCGCCAGCCGCATCGGCTGGCCGGCTCCATCGGGCAGCCGATGATCTTCTGGCTGTTGCTGGGGGCCGGCCTGACGCCCAGTTTCAGCGCCCCCGGCCTGGAAGGCATGACCTACCTGGAGTACTTCTATCCGGGTGTGCTGATGATGATGGTGTTGTTCGCGTCGGTGTTCGCCTCCATCACCATCATCGAGGATCGTGATCAGGGCTTTCTGCAAGGTGTCCTGGTGGCGCCGGTGCCGCGCCTGGGGATCGTGCTGGGCAAGGTGGGTGGTGCCTCCCTGGTGGCCCTGTTTCAGACCGCCATCCTGCTGCTGGCCGCGCCCTTCGTCGGCCTGACGATGGGGTGGGGCGGCGTCGTCATGCTGGTGTTGACGCTGGTGCTGGTGTCGCTGGGGTTCACCGGGCTGGGCTTTCTGTTCGCCTGGCGCATGAAATCCACCAGCGGTTTCCACGCCGTCATGATGGTACTGATGATGCCCATGTGGGTGCTGTCGGGGGCCTTCTTTCCCATCACCGGGGTTCCCGGCTGGTTGCAAGTGATCATGCTGGTCAATCCCGTGACCCATGGCATGACCATCCTGCGCGCGCCGTTCTATGCCGATCCGGCGAGCCTGCTGACCAGTCCCGCGTACCTGGGGGCGCTGTTGGTGGTCGTGGCCTGGGTGGCGGTCTGCCTGACCCTGGCGGCGCGGCGGGTCGGCCTTCGCGACCGGGGGGCGCCGGTGTCCTGACGAGCGTGTATCCCCGCGTGCCTCGGGCGGATGCAGGATGTCAAGGGCCGGGGCGATCGATACAGGGTGCCAGACTGAGGGTAACGCGGGCAAAGCTCGGCGTGCGCCGAAGGAGATCCTTCGCACCTTTCAGGTGCTCAGGATGAGGTTTTCCTATTGACGAAGTCCTCATCCTGAGTGTCCGCGGGACGCGAAGGATCTCCATCGTCATGCGGTGACCTGTCGATGAGAGCAAATCCCGCGCGATCCGGACCGGATCGCTCGAGACTTGCTTAAGGACCAAAATCTTAGAGCCCGTCCGGAAAGTCTCGACAGCCTCAATATAGCGTGGCTTATTTCCCGAACAACATACCGTATGTGGCGCACTTCAAGGCTTTCCGGACAGACACTTAGAGCCCGTCCGGAAAGTCTCGACAACCGCAGTATATTGTGTGCCTGGGCCCGACTCGCACGCCG
>JANQGN010000563.1 GCA_028277295.1 Rhodospira sp. | reverse complement strand
TCGGGGGGCCGGGCCTGCGTCATCGACATCGACGGCCTGGTGGTGCCCAACAAGTTCCCGCCGGACGTGGTGGGCACGCCCGACTTCATCGCCCCGGAGGTGATCGCCACCCAGCACCTGGACAAGACCGACCCCGCCCGCAAACTGCCCTCCAGCCTGACCGACCGGCACGCCCTGGCGGTGCTCATCTACATGTACCTGTTCTACCGCCACCCCTTGCGCGGCGGGAAGGTGCACGACATGGACGCCACCCGCGACGAGGAGCTGTCCATGGGAGAGCGGGCCCTGTTCGTCGAACATCCCACCGACGCCAGCAATCGTGTGCGCGCCGACCAGTTGCCCCGGTCCCATCTGCCCTGGGGCGATCCGGGCGGGCTGCCCCATACCATCGCCGGGCCACTGCTGGCCGAGTTGTTCCGCAGGGCGTTCGTCGATGGCCTGCACGATCCCGCCCAGCGCCCCACCGCCTCGGAATGGGAAACCGCGCTGGTGCGCACCATCGACATGATTCAGCCCTGCTCGAACCGGTGCGAGATGGGCTGGTACGTGTTCGACAACAGCACCCGCCCGCGCTGCCCCTTCTGCGGCACGCCCTACACGGCGCCGTTGCCGGTGCTCAACCTGTATTCCAGTCGGCACAGCGGCACGTTCCAGCCCGATAATCATCGGGTCATGGTCTGGGATGGCCAGTCGCTGTTCCCCTGGCACGTGAACCGGCGGGTCTTCCCCAACGAGCGCCTGACCCCACAGCAACGCCGGCGCGTGGGGTATTTCCAATGTCACCGGGGCGCCTGGTACCTGGTCAACGAAGCCATGCCGCACATGCACGACGTCACCGGCAAGATCGACGTACCCATTGGCGGCAACGTCACCCTGACCGACGGCCGCCAGATCCTGCTATCGCGGGAGGACGGCGGGCGGCTGATCCAGGTCCAACTCGCCAACGTGTAAGCCCCCAACGTGTAACCTTATCACGTCGGATTGAACCGTCCTGGCGGAGCTCTTTTTGGTCACCAAATTATACGTTTTCATACTGTATATATCATATAATCACCTTTTTTACTGTGTTGAAATTCCGTTGACGACGGTTGCGATGCGTGGAATCGTGCCTACGTCATATCGAACCGGACCCGCACCGTTCTGACGCGGCGCGGGCCCCTTGGTGCCCCAGGTCACGACCAGGACAAAGAACGACCGGGCAAGGACATCAAGTGTCCGATCAAGCCCCCGACGAGGACACGCATGCTTGTTTCGCTGGACTTCGCCCGCCGCCCCGCCCTGGTGCTGGGCGATGGCGCGGCCGCCGCCTCCAAGGCCCGCCTGCTGACCGAGGCCGGCGCCCGGGTCACCGTGATCGCGGACTCTCCCGCCGCCGACCTGAGAGCCATGGCCGAGGCCGGCATGGTGCGGCTGGAGTGGCGCGCGGCGACCCCCTGCGACATGGTGGGTCGGGCGGTGGCGATCGTCGCCGTGGAGGACGAGGATGAGGCCCAGCGCCTGGTGAGCTGGGCGCGCGCCGCCCGGGTGTGGGTCAACGCCGTGGACCGGCCGGCGCTGTCGGATTTCTCCGTCCCCGCCCTCGTCCGCCGGGGTCCCCTGGAGGTGGGCATCGCCAGTGGCGGCGCCGCGCCGGCCCTGGCGCGGCTGGTTCGATCGCGCATCGACGCCGGTCTGCCGGAGCGTCTGGGCGCCCTGACCGGTTTCGCCCGCCGCTTCCGCGCCGCCGTCACCGCCACGGTCCCGGATGGCCGCACCCGGCGCCTGCTGTGGGATCGGGTGTTCCAGGGCGATATTGGCGAACGGGTGCTGGCCGGCGACGAGGCCGGCGCGGCCGAGCGCATGATCGCCTTGATCAACCGGCCGGCGGAGACCGCGGCGGTGGCGGGTCCCGGCATGGTGCACATTGTCGGCGCCGGCCCGGGCGACCCGGAGTTGCTCACCCTGAAGGCCCAGCGCCTGCTGCAGGCCGCCGACGTGGTGCTCTACGACAGCCTGGTGGACCGGCGCGTTCTCGACCTGGCGCGGCGCGACGCCACCCGCGTCCCCGTGGGCAAGCGGCGCGGCGCCCCCGGAGTCGGACAAGACGCCATCCATGGCCTGATGATCGAGGCGGCCAGCGCCGGCCAGCGGGTGGTACGCCTGAAGGGCGGCGATCCGCTGGTGTTCGGGCGCGGCGGCGAGGAGGCCGCGGTGCTGGAGCGCGCCGGGATCGATGTGCACCTCGTGCCCGGCATCACCGCCGCCCTCGGCTGCGCCGCCAGCGCCGGTATCCCGTTGACCCATCGGGACCATGCCTCGGCCGTCACCCTGCTGACCGGGCATGTCCAGGACGGCGATCCCGACGTGGACGCCGCCGCCCTGGCCGGCGGCGACCGAACCTTGGTGGTCTACATGGGGCGGTCCCGGGTGACCCGGCTGACCCGGCGCCTGATCGCGGCCGGCCTGCCGGGCGAGACTCCGGCGGCGGTGATCGAGAACGGCACCCGGCCCGACCAGCAGCTTCACGTTGGTCCGCTGTCCGCCCTGCCGGCCCTGGCCCGGCGCACCGGCCATGGCCCGTCCCTGATCGTCATCGGCGACGTGGTCCGGCTGGCACCGGCCTGGCGCGACCGGACCCCTCATGCCCCGCACTCGTCTCTGTCGATCTCCGCCGCAAGGACCTGACCCATGGCCCGCAAGCTTGCCGCCGATACCCCGCGCACCGTCACCGCCAACCGCCTGGTGGACGGCAAGGTCGTCTACCGCACCGCCGCCGGAACCTGGTCACCGCACCTGCATCGCGCCCTCGTCGTGTCCGAGGACACGGCGGTCGAGCGGTTGCTGGCGGTGTGTCGCGGTGACGTGGCCGGCTGCGAGATCGTCGACCTGCAGGTCATCCCGGTTCACCCCGAAGCGGCGACCGGACCGCGCGCCACCAGCCAGCGCGAGGCCATCCGCGCGGCCGGCCCGACCATCGCCTTGCCGGTGGACCGCCCGCTGCCGACCGTCGGCCTCCCCGCCTGAGCCCCCCGCCTCGGGAGCCCGTCTGATGTACCAGTACGACACTTACGACCAAAATCTGGTCGATCAGCGCGTTGCCCAGTTCCGCGACCAGGTGTCCCGCCGCCTGGCCGGGGACCTGACAGAGGACCAGTTCAAGCCGCTGCGGCTGATGAATGGCCTCTATCTGCAACTGCATGCCTACATGCTTCGGGTGGCCATCCCCTACGGCACCCTGTCGGCCGACCAGATGCGCCTGCTGGCGCATATCGCCCGGCGCTACGACAAGGGCTACGGCCATTTCACCACCCGCCAGAACATCCAGTACAACTGGATCCGGCTGGCCGACGCGCCCGACATCCTGGCCGACCTGGCCACGGTG
>JANQGN010000403.1 GCA_028277295.1 Rhodospira sp. | reverse complement strand
TCATCCAGCCCATGTTCCACTTATAGCCGAAGCCCAGCCCGCCCAGGTAGGTGGGGCGCGACACCATCGGCCAGGCGGTGCTTTCCTCGGCCAGGGTGACGGCGCCCGGGAAATGCCCGTAGACCAGTTCGTTCATGCGGCGCAGGAAGTCGATGGCCTCCAGGTTTTCACGGCCGCCGAACTGGTTGGGAATCCAGTCGTCCCCCTCGCGGCTGTAGTCCAGGTACAGCATCGACGCCACGGCATCGACGCGCAGCCCGTCGATGTGGAACTTGTCCAGCCAGAACAAGGCATTGGCCAGCAGGAAGTTGCGCACTTCGGTGCGGCCGTAGTTGTAGATCAGGGTGCCCCAATCCATGTGGCGGCCCTGGCGCGGGTCGGCATGCTCGTACAGGTGGGTGCCGTCAAACCACACCAGGCCGTGGGCGTCCTCGGGGAAGTGCCCCCCCACCCAGTCAATGATGACGCCGATTCCGGCGGCATGGCAGCGGTCCACGAAATAGCGGAAGTCGTCGGGCGTGCCGAATCGGCTGGTGGGGGCGAACAGGCCGATCGGCTGGTATCCCCATGAGCCATCGAAGGGGTGTTCGTTGACCGGCAGCAGCTCGATGTGCGTGAAGCCCATGTCGCTCACGTAGGCGGGAAGGTCATCGGCCAGTTCCCGGTAGGTCATCGACCGTTCGGCGCCGGTCTCGGCATCGACGACCCGTTTCCACGAGCCCAGGTGCACTTCGTAGACGCTGATCGGCGCGCCGCGCTCCACCCGCTTGGCGCGGCTGGCCATCCAGGCGTCGTCCGTCCATTCGAAGCCGTTGAGGTCATAAACCACGCAGGCGGTGGCGGGCGGAACCTCGCAGTAGAACGCGTAGGGATCGGACTTCAGGGGCAGCAGGCCCCCATCGGCGCCGACGATTTCGAACTTGTAGCGGCTGCCGGCCGGCACCTCCGGCAGGAAGATCTCCCACACGCCGCAGTTCGGGTGCTTGCGCATGGGATGAACGCGGCCATCCCATCCATTGAAGTCGCCCACCACGCTGACCCGCCGCGCGTTGGGCGCCCAGACGGTGAAGGCCACCCCCGGCACGCCACCCAAGGTGGTCACGTGCGCGCCCATCTTTTCGTACAGTTTCAGATGGGTGCCTTCGCCAATGAAATAGGTATCCAGTTCCCCAAGCACCGGCTGGAAGCTGTAGGGATCCCACACATCCTGGGTCTCGTCGCCGCGGGTGACCCGCAGCTTGTAGGGGACCGGCCGGCTCAGTCCGGGCAAGTCAGCCAGGAAGAGGCCGGCGGGGTTGGCGCGGGTCGCCTCCGCCAGCGTCGCGCCGCTATCGGCATCGATCACCTGCACGGCGTCAGCCCAGGGCACGAAGGCGCGCACGCAACGGCCGGTTCGGGTCCCGCCGTCGGCGGACCCGGCGTGCTGGCCAAGGAAGGCGAAGGGGTCACCGTGCCGCGCATGGAGAAGGTCCCGGACATGGGCGGCGGTCGGGTCGACGGTTGGGCGGGTCAACATCGGCAAGCGGTCTCCCGGTCGGTGGGTGCCGGTGGACGAACGGAGGGATCCGTGGATGATCTCCGGTGCGGTCCGACGCGGCCGCGGCGCGATGCGTCCGTGACACGATGGATAGCAAGGGCGTCACCAGGCACCCGACCAACGTCGAGGATCATGGGGCTGATGACGCGAACCTCATTCTTTGCCGGGTGTCTGGCCCCATGACGTGGTCGAGCCCTCGTCCAAGGCGGTCCCCGGCGGTCGTGGACGCCATGCGCCGAGACCATGCCGCACCGGGGCCGGCAGGGCAAGGTCCCCGCCGGCCAGGCATGAAGCATCCATCGCCGCCTGGTCTCGGAAACATGGCCCTGGTCTGGGTCGCAACCCTACCTCAAGTCCCCAGCGATCCGGACCGGATCGCGACGACGATTTGCTTCAAAATCAACCTTTTAGGGCGTCTTCAGTGTGTCGGTGGGCACCGGAAACGCGCTCGTGCGGCGGTGCATTCAAGACCGTCGCCCTTGACTGGAAACGTCGCCGCACAAAACACGATCATTCATACGCCTTAGGGTCTGTCCGGAAAGCCCTGATGAGCACCACATGCGGCATGCTGTTCGCGGATCGACACGCAACACATGGCTGTTCCCGAGACTTTCCGGACGGGCCCTTAGTGTCTGTCCGGAAAGCCGTGCAAAACACCACATATGGAATGCGATCCCGGCACAGGCACACAGTATGTTGCGGTTCCCGAGACTTTCCGGACGGGCCCTTAGACACGGCTAAAGGACGGCGAACAGCATCCTTTGTCCGTGTCGGTGCACTCGCGAACGGCGTCCGGGGCGCGTGTGTCCCGGGGCATGACGGGCCGAGAACACGGATGACCGGTGTCAGTCCTCGGTCTTCTTACGGCGCGTGACCCGCTTGGGTTTGGCGTCCGCCTCGGCGCCGTTGGTTGCCTCGCCCTCGGTGGTCTTCTTGGTGGTGCGGCGGGTCCGCTTGGGCTTGGGGTCGTCTTCGCCCTCGGCAGCGGTTTCGGCCGCCTTCTTGGTGGTGCGGCGGCGCGTTGTTTTTGGAGTCTCCTGCGGCGCGGCGGTCTCGGTATCGGGAGTCGCCTGGCCGTCGGGCGCCGTGGCGCCGACATTCGCGTCACGCAGCACCTCGGCTTCCGCGCGCGCCCAATGCTCTTCATCACGGCCGAGGGGTTGACCTTCCTCCAGCCAGATTTCGTAGGCGCGCGACCGGATGCGCTCCAACAGGTCATTGTGCATGGTCATGTCTCGGTTTCCCCGGGATCGAACGTGGACGAGTGGGTGGGACGGGACCACGGTGGTCGCTGGACACACGCATTGCGGCGGAGCCGTAACCATGGTCACCCCCGAACCGTGCGATTGACGGTCCGGGAAGGATCATGACAGGTCGGCGGGTCGGCCGAACCGCGTGCGCCGTGTTTGTTCGTTTTTATCCGCACAGGCGGCGGTGTTGGCAACGGAAACTTCGAGGCCATGTCAACGAACCCACACTTGTACTGCTCGCCATGGCCGATTGGCCACAGCGGGTGGGCAAGCCACCGCCTGATCGTCTCCAGGAGGACGGACCCCTTGAAATATCCCTTGGTCCTGCTTATCCAATTGGGACCGGATTGGTCCCGTTTTTTGCGTGGGTGATGTTCAGCCCACGATCGTATGCGCGGCGCGTCAAACGGTCCACCGATGAGGAGGGCGGATGTTTCGGATCAACAGGCTGACCGACTACGCTGTGGTGCTGTTGCTCGACATGGCGCGCGCCGGCCAGGTGCGGGCGGCGCACCAGATCGCCGCCGATACCGGCATTCCCGTGCCCACGGTCGCCAAGGTCATGAAGGCGCTGGTGCGCGCGGGGCTGGTGCGCTCGACGCGGGGGTCCAGCGGCGGGTATATCCTGGCCCGCCCCGCGGACAGCATCGCCGTCGCCGATATGATCGAGGCCCTGGAGGGACCCATTGCCCTCACCGCGTGCGTTCATGATGCCGATGAAACGTGCGACCGCGAGGGATTTTGTCCGATGAATGGGCATTGGAATCGGGTGAACGCGGCGGTTCGTCAGGCGCTCACCGGGATCACCCTGGCCGAGATGGCGGCCCGGCCGGCGCGGCCCGCCTGGCTTGGTCCGCCGACCCCGGAACCAGACGGGCCCTTTGGCTGCGCGCCTCGGGTCGGTTCTGGTCCGGCGCTTGCTTGATGTTTGGTTTGGGACCGGTCGCGGACCGGTTTTTGCGCCCGCCCTGTCGGAGACGCGACACGACCCTGGCTGTTTTTGGAGGATGAGACCCATGGTGGCCACGCAGGAGACGGTTGAGCGCATCGCCGAGGCGACGGGTCGCTACAAGTATGGCTTCATCACCGAGATCGATTCCGACAAGGCGCCCAAGGGCCTGAACGAGGACATCGTCCGCTTCATCTCGGCGAAAAAGGGCGAGCCCGAGTGGCTTTTGGCGTGGCGGCTGAAGGCGTACCGCCATTGGCTGACCATGCGCGAGCCCACCTGGGCCAAGCTGGGCTATCCGCCCATCGATTACCAGGATGCCTACTACTACGCGGCGCCCAAGAGCCCCGACGACGCGCCCAAGAGCCTGGACGAGGTCGATCCCGAGCTGCTGCGCACCTATGAGAAGCTGGGCATTCCCTTGCGCGAGCAGGAAATGCTGGCCGGCGTGGCGGTGGATGCCGTGTTCGACAGCGTGTCCGTGGCCACCACCTACAAAAAGAAGCTGGAGGACATGGGGGTGATCTTCTGCCCCATCTCCGAGGCCGTGCAACGCTACCCAGAGTTGGTGCAGCGTTATCTTGGCTCCGTCGTGCCGTACTCGGACAACTTCTTTGCCACCCTGAACTCCGCGGTGTTCACGGATGGCTCGTTTGTGTACGTGCCCAAGGGGCTGCGCTGCCCCATGGAACTGTCCACCTACTTCCGCATCAACGAGCGCAACACGGGGCAGTTCGAGCGGACGCTGATCATCGCCGACGAGGGCAGCTATGTGAGCTACCTGGAGGGCTGCACCGCGCCCCAGCGCGACGAGCACCAGTTGCACGCCGCCGTGGTCGAACTCGTGGCCATGGACGATGCCGAGATCAAGTACTCGACGGTCCAGAACTGGTACCCTGGCGACGAGACCGGCAAGGGCGGCATCTATAACTTCGTCACCAAGCGTGGCGCCTGCCGAGGCCGCGACAGCAAGATCATGTGGACTCAGGTGGAGACGGGCTCGGCCATCACCTGGAAGTACCCCTCGTGTATCCTGCAAGGCGACAACTCGGTGGGTGAGTTCTACTCGGTGGCCATCACCAACAATGCCCAACAGGCCGACACCGGCACCAAGATGATCCACATTGGCAGGAACACCCGCTCGCGGATTATCTCCAAGGGCATCTCGGCCGGCCGCGCCGACCAGACCTACCGGGGCCTGGTGCGCATGATGCCCAAGGCCGAGGGCGCGCGGAACTACACCCAGTGCGACAGCCTGCTCATCGGCGACCGCTGCGGCGCCCACACCGTGCCCTACATCGAAAGCCGCAACCCCACGGCTCAGGTTGAGCACGAGGCCACCACAAGCCGCATCAGCGACAACCAGTTGTTCTATTGCCTGCAACGCGGCATCCCCGAGGAGGACGCGGTGGCGCTGATCGTCAACGGCTTCTGCAAGGAGGTCTTGCAGACCCTGCCCATGGAGTTCGCCGTGGAAGCCCAGAAACTGGTGGGCATCAGCCTGGAGGGCAGCGTGGGCTGAGGCGCCCACCGGACGCCATCTCATCAACCGCCCCATCAACAGAGACGTGACAAGGATGCGCCCGTCATGGCCCTTCTGGAGATCACCGACCTGCATGCCGCCCTGGAGGACGAGGGTAAGCCGATCCTCAAGGGCGTCAGCCTGACCATCAAGCCGGGCGAGGTTCATGCCGTCATGGGCCCGAACGGCGCCGGCAAGAGCACCCTGTCCAACGTCATCGCCGGCCGCCCGGGCTTCGTGGTGACGGGCGGGTCGGTTCTCTATGACGGCCAGGATCTGCTGGCCATGGACGCCGATGAACGCGCCCGCGCCGGGGTCTTCCTGGCCTTCCAGTACCCGGTGGAGATCCCCGGGGTGGCCACCGCCACCTTTCTGAAGACGGCGATCAACGCCCGGCGCAAGGCGGCCGGCGAGCCG
>JANQGN010000356.1 GCA_028277295.1 Rhodospira sp. | reverse complement strand
CTGCGGCGGACACCAAGCGGGTGTAGCTCAGTTGGTTAGAGCGCTGGCCTGTCACGCCAGAGGTCGCGGGTTCAAGTCCCGTCACTCGCGCCAGATTTGGGAAAGGGCCGGCTCCGACGAGCCGGCCCTTTTTGCGTTTGGCAGATGTCCTCGGCGGAAGAGAGTGTCTCACACCGATGTCTCACCGAACCAGATCCTGCTTCCATACGCAACCGAGCCCGTGAAGCGCGATCGTCCGCGCCCCTACGCAACCGCCGTCGGCGACTGGGGCACCGCGCCCGCTCCCCGGGCCGGCAGGGGGATCCCGCTGGCCCGGGCGGTAACCAGGGTGAGGCTCCGCAGATCCTCGGGCTCCAGGTTGTGCACCGAGGTCTTACCCGTGCACTTGGCCATCATCGCGCATTCGGCGTCGAACGCCTGCAACAGCAATCGGGCGGCCTGGCTCCGGTCCTCGGGCGACAGGTCGGCGTCATAGGCGATGCCGTCACCGGGCGGCATAACCTGCCCGCCCAGCGCGAAGCCCATGGCCGCGCAAACAACGGCGGCCGTCGCCCCCATGGCCAGCAGCTTGGCCACATCGGTGCCGGTGCGCACGCCGCCGAACCACAGCAGGTCAACGCTCTCCTCGGCGTTATGGGCGCGCAGGCAGTGGATGGCGTCGCGCACAACCGTCAGGTCAGGCGGGCCGGTCAGTTCGGCGGCCAGCGTTCCCCCGGCCGTCCCGTCGAGAAGGATCAGGTCCAGGTCATGCGCCAGCGCCCAGGCCACAACCTGGTCGATGGTGTCGGCGGTGGCGCGTACGCCGCGCGCCTGCCCGGGTCGCGCCGGGGGCGGTGGCGCGGCGGCAAGGTCGGGGTCCATGAGCACGGCCACGGCGGCGTCGGGGCTCGGCGCCTCCCCTGCCCCCACGGTCTGGGCCCAGGCCAGCCCCGGTAGTGGCCGGATGCCAACGTAAGCGGCGGGCGCGCCGTCGAAGCCCTCGGCCACCGCCCGGCGCACGTCCTCGGGCGCGGTGTCCACGCCCGAGACCAGCACCGGCCCGGCCAGGTCCAGCCCGGCGAGATGGGTGGTGGTGCGGCAGTGCTCCCGATAGGGATCGATGACCAGGCGGGTCAGGTTGGCCGGCAGGAACACCAAGTCGTCCAGGTCGCCCCCGAGGGCGCCCGCGAAGGGGTCGTCCCGATGCTCCAGGCGCTCGGCCAGCAGCGCACGCTGGGCGGCGCCGTCGTCCTGGGTGGTGCGGGCCATGCGGAAGATGGCCTCGCGGGCGTGGATTGTATAGTCGGCCGAGCCGGTCTCGGCGTCACAGCGATAGCAGCGCGCCGCCTCCAGGCGCGCCGCGTCAGGCGTGTACGTATCCTCCACCTCGCCGAAAGCTGGGGCCGCGAGCCCATGAAACGGTTGCTCCTGGCGGGACGTGATCTCCCACAGGGGGTCCTGGGCCACGGTGACGCGCCGGGTCCGCCAGGGTGTGCGGTAGGGCAGCGGGTCGCGCCGCCCGTCCAGGCGCGCCTTCACATAATAGGCGACGCGGTGCCCCTGCTCCATGGCCTCGACGATGGACGACCCGCCGAAAGCCCCATCCCCGGCGGCGAACACGGCCGGGTCGCCCCGGGTGGTCATGGTGGCGAAGGCGGTCGACACGCGGTCGCCGTCGAGCAGGCCGCAGCCGTCCAGGTCCGGGCCGGCGGCGGTCTGGCCCACGGCGGCGATCACCAGCCCGCAGGGGAGATCATGCTCCGAGCCGGCCACGGTTACCGGGCGGCGGCGGCCATCCGCGCCGGGCGGGCCGGGCTCGGTGCGTACACAGCGGAGGGCGACATCATCCTCCGTTTCGACCACCGCCACCGGTTGCGTGTGGTGAACGATCTCGATGCCCTCGACCAGGGCGCCCTTCAACTCGTCGCGCCGCGCCGGCATCTCCTCGGGACCGCGCCGGTAGAGCACGCGCACGGTCTCCACCCCGGGCAGCCGCCGCGCGACCCGGCAGGCGTCCATGGCCACGTCGCCGCCCCCCACCACCAGCACCGTGGCCGGCAGGGTGGGCCGCGCGCCGCCATTGACCCGGCGCAGGAAACCGACACCGTCCACCACCTCGGGCCGCTCCGCGCCCGGCACGCCCAGGCCCTTGCCCTGGCTGGCGCCCACGGTCAGCACCACGGCCGCATGGCTGGCCTTGAGATGGTCCAGCGAGACATCCCGGCCCAGGCGGATGTTCAGATGCACCCTGATCCCCGGGCAGTGGGAGAGGATACGGTCGATGTCGCGCTGAATGATGCCCTCGGGCAGGCGGAAGCGCGGGATGCCCCAGACCGCCATGCCGCCCAGGCGGTCGGTGGCCTCGTAGAGGTCCACGCCGAAGCCGGCCTCGGCCAGGTCCTGGGCGGCCGTCAGGCCCGCCGGCCCGCCGCCGACCACGGCCACCCGCTCCAGCCGCGTCACGGGCACCGGAGGCAGGGCATGCCCCGGCCCGACCGTGTCCAGCAGGTAGCGCTTGAGGTTGCGGATGGCCACCGGGCCATCGCTGTCGGCGCGCCGGCAGGCAGGCTCGCAGGGGGCATCGCAGACCCGTCCGCAAATCGCCGACAAGGGGTTGGTGGCGGTGATGGCCTCCAGCGCCTCGGCGTGCCGGCCCTCCCAGATCAAGGCGATGTAGGACGGCACGTCGGTGCCCACCGGACAGGCCACCTGACAGGGCGCGGCCACGAAGTGGGGATCGCCGCGATCGTCGGCCAGGTCCGGCGCGGCGGTGAGAAAGGTGGCGGGCGTGGGCGTGCTGGTCATGGTGTGCGGCCTTGCCATCGCGGGATCACGGATCGACTCCTTGGGGGCGATTGCCCCCAAACCCCCATCTGGGAGGAGACCTCCCAGACCCACCCTTTCCTTAAAAGGACAGAAAAAACTGGGGGTTCGGGGGCTGTGCCCCCGAAAACACACCGGGCGAACGCCCGGGTCTTGGGGCAGGCCCTAGGCCCATCTCACCCCGCCTTTCTCAAAGGCGAACCGGCGAGATCGCGATGCCCGGGCACGTAGGGCAGTCCGGTGAGCGCGGCGGCCTCGGGCGTCAGCGCCACCAGGTCGTCCCGGCAGAGCTGCTTGACGTCGTCATGGCCCAGGGCCTGGACGATGGCCGCCAGTTGCCAGCGCATGCCCTCCAGGAAGCGGTGGATGTTGCGGGCCTCGGCGGAGACGTCGTAGCGC
>JANQGN010000337.1 GCA_028277295.1 Rhodospira sp. | reverse complement strand
GGCCAGCCAGATGGTGCCCCGAACCGGCCCGATGACGGCCCAGAGGCCGCTTCCGGGCGCGCCGGCGTCGTGCGTCTTGCCCCCCGGCGGGCTGGCATCGATGGCGGACGGCAGGTCCGCGGCGGCGACCGTATCCATGGTGGGGCCTTCCTCCAGTTTGCCTCGACAGGCCGCGACAGACGCGGGACCGGGGTAACCTCGCTGGGAGATGCCCCGGTCACCGCCCTGGTGCGCCCGGTGTCCCGGGACTCAGAAGTGGTAGCTGGCGCCGACGACGAAGCTTCGTCCCTGGCTCGGTCCGCCCATGGTGGCGTCGTTTCCGGTTCCGAAGGGAGGCGGGAAAGCCGGATAGTAGAAGCCGTACAGATCGTAGCGTTCGTCCAGGAGATTTTCGGCCCGGAAGTAGATCTCCGCGTTGTCCGTGGACAGCCCCAGCCTGAAGTCGAGAAGGTTGTAGGATGGGAAGTCGAAGCTGTTTTGCGAGTCGGCGGCACGTTTTCCGACATACTGGTTGCGGATGCTGGTGGTCAGGAGCGGATCGTCGAAGACCAGGAAGTCCGGCAGCAGTTGCTCGTGCGTGAGCGACAGGGTCCAGTTCCACTCCGACACATCGGGCACCCGGTTGCCCTCCTCGATCGTGGCGGCGGCGGCCGGCACGCCGGTGATGGTGGCGTCGATGTAGGCGAGGCTGCCGCCCAGGGTGAAGCCGTGGCCCACCCGCCAGGTTGCGTCCAGTTCGATCCCCTTGCTCTCGGTATCGATATTGTAGGGGGTCGTGGTGAAGGTCGTGGGGTCGAAGAGGAAGAGGTGGTCATCCTGGGTCTGGGTCCAGAACAGGGCTCCGTTGACGACCAGGTCGCCGTCCAGCCACTCGGACTTGACCCCGGCCTCGTAGCTGTCGACGACGGCGGCCTCGAACGGCGGATCGGATTGCCCATTGGAGATGGCGTTGCCGTAATCGTTCCAGCTGCCCGACTTGTAGCCACGGGCGTACAGGCCATAGACGGTGAGTTCCGGAACCACGTCGTAGGACAGGCCCAGCCGCCCGGTGGTGTAGTCGTCATCCAGGGTCTGGCTGTCGGTGGCGAACCGGAGTGGGCTGGGGTTGGTGTCGCTGGCCCGCCAGACGGTGTCGTAGGTCTTGTGCTCCCAGGTGTGGCGCAGGCCGCCGGTCACCCTCAGCGTATCGAGGATCGGATAGGTGATCTCGCCGAACACGGCGTAGCTCTCGACGCCGAAGTCCCGATCGATATCGGCGTTCTGGGTGGAGTTCGAATTGAAATAGTCGTAGGCATCGCGCGTGTCCCAGGACCGATCGGAGCGGTAGTAGTTGACTCCCGCCACCCAGAACGTGTCGTCCTCGGGCCGGGAGGATAGCCGCAGCTCCTGGTTGTAGACATTCTGATGCATGTGGAAGGTTCGGAAAGAGTCGGGCTTGAAGCCGATGAGGTGTTTGTACAGCAGGCCCTCATTCGCCGCCGGAGGGGTGCGATAGTCGGTGCGGGCATAGCCACTGAACAGCGTGGCCACGGCGAACGGCAGGTCATGCGTCAGTTCCGCCGAGACCCGTGTGTTCCACTTGTCGGAGTTGAACCGGCCTTCCTCCACATCGGCGACGGGATCGTTGCCGTAGGGGCGCAAGACCAAGTAGGCCGTATGGTCGGTCAACGCCTCGTGGTTGCCGATCACGGTCAGTGTGGTGGTTTCGGTCGGCTCCCACACCAGGGTTCCTCGGACCACCACGTCCCGCGCCTCGTTCAGGGGGTCGCCCGAGTCCACGTTGTCTACCCAGGCGTCGAGGCCGGTGTAGCGGAACGCCAGGCGGCCCTTGAGGGTGTCCACGATGGGGCCGCCCACGGCGCCTTCCGTCAACCAGTAGCCCCCGGTTCCGATCTCGCCGCGAACATACCCCTCGACAGTCTCCGTGGGACGGCGGGAGACGATGTTGATCGCCCCGGCCTCGCTGTTGCGCCCATAGAGAGTCCCTTGGGGACCCTTGAGCAGCTCCATGCGCTCGACATCCAGGGACTGGGTCGACACCGCGTTGACGCCGTGCGGCATGCCATCCACGTAGACGACCACCGAACTGTCGTCGCCGGTGACGCGGGCCAGCGATCCCACGCCACGGATCTTGATGTTCGCGGTCTCGGTGTCGCCGTAGCTGTTGTATCCGATTCCCGGGGTGGACTTGATGCTGTCCTCCACGCTTACCGCGCCGTCCGCCTCGATCTCGTCGCCGCCGATGGCCAGGACGGTGAAGGGAATGTCGCGGACATCCTCCTCCGCATGCCGGGCCGTGACGGTCACCGCATCAAGGACGAGTGGACGGCCCGCCGCCGCGGTCTCCACCGCCGGAGCGTCGTCCTGGGCAAGGGCCGGCGCTACGGCGAGGACACCGGCAAGCGGAACGAACACGCCCACGGCGAGACGGCCGGGCGAATGGGGAGCGGAACGGCGCGATGGCGAGACACGTGGAGTCATGGGGCGGCTCTTGCGGTTGAGTGGGGCCAATCTGCGAGCGCATCTTAGGATCGCCCCTTGGCACCACTCCACCCGAGGCCACAAAGCCGCGACCCGAACCGACAAAATTTGTGGGCATTTTGCGGCGCCAGCCTGTGGCGTCTTAACAATGGCGCGACGCGACGGCGAACCGTCCTGAACGACCACGATCCGCCCTGGAGCATGCTACGCGATTTCTGAATCACCCAGCATGCCAGGGCTCCGAACCCGGATGACAGATCCGTCAGGGTGCTCGTTTCCGTTGGAGATCCTTCGCACCCTTTGGGTGCTCAGGATGAGGACTGTCCATTTAAAACAACCTCATCTTGAGAGCCCGTCCGGAAAGTCTCGGAAGCCACAATATGTAGTGTGCCTGCGCCCGAATCGCATGCCGTATGTGGTGTCTTGCAAGGCTTTCCGGACAGACACTGAGGAAGGGAAACGACCGAAGGATCTCCATCGCGTGTTCCGGTCTTCTCGGAAGGCGCTTTGTGACCGTTTGTCCATCCGGGTTCGGAGCCCTGCCCAGCATGCTCTGACTATTTACTTTTCAAGCAAATCGTCCCCAAAAAGATCTTCCAGGGCGATCTGTGCCAGATCGCTCGGGATTTGCTCTAACATG
>JANQGN010000327.1 GCA_028277295.1 Rhodospira sp. | reverse complement strand
ACGTCCTACCACGCCTTCAACCTGTTCACCCTGACGATGGAAAGTCGTTACGGGGCGCGGTGGCGTGACAGCGTGGCCCCGGAGACCATCGCCGCCATGGCCGATGAAATCGCGCTCGGTTTCGGCGCCGTGCCGGAAACACCGACCAGCACCCAATCCGGTGGCGGCGCACCGACCGTGTGGCGCCTACCCGACGGGTCGCGCGTGCGCACCGGCCACTTCGGCCTGAAGATGGAACTGGACGAGGAAGAGCGCCGCGCCGTTGGCTGAGGTCATCACGCGGCCATCTCTTGCGGCTCCGGTCAAAGCCAGCACCGGCGACCACGACCCGCCAGCGCGGACAGCCACGATGGTTCAGCTTGAGCGTATCCCCGAGGCCGATGAGCGTGGCTCGTCGGCCTCGGGCCTTTCGGGGTCCGGCTCGCTCACAGCGGCCGGAGCCGGTTGTCACAACGTCACCGGCAGGTCGTCGCGATTGCCCCACTCGGCCCAGGAGCCATCGTAGACCCCCACGTCCGGCCGGCCGATGCGGGCCAGCGCCAGGGCCGTATAGCATGCGGTCACCCCCGATCCGCACGAGGCGACGACGGGCCGCGTCAGGTCCACGCCGGCCTCGGTCAGCCGCGCCCGAATGTCATCGGCCGAGGCCAGTTCGTTGTGAGGGCCAACCCGCAGGTCGGCGTAGGGCGCGTTGAGCGCGCCGGGCATGTGACCGACGTGGGCCACCGGATGCGGTTCGGGAACCTCGCCCCGGAAGCGCTCGGCCGCGCGCGCATCCACCACCTGGGCCGTCCCGTCCCGCAGGTGACGGGCGACAGCCTCGGCGTCGGCCAGAAGATGCGCCTGAACGCGCGGCGTGAAATGGCGCCGCGACGGATGCGGCGGACGATCGTCCAGCGGGCGTCCCTCGGCGCGCCATTTCGGCAGGCCGCCATCCAGCACCGACACCTCCGCGTGGCCGAACACCCGGAACATCCACCACACCCGCGCCGCCGCGCAGGCACCGCCCACATGGTCATAGACCACCACGTGGCAGCCATCGCCCAGGCCCAAGTCGCGCACCCGCGCCGAGAACAGCGTCTCCGACGGCATCGTGTGCGGCAGCGCCGCGCGAGGATCGGCGATGGCGTCGATGTCGAAGAACACGGCGCCGGGGATGTGCTCCCGGGCGGAGTCGGCGGCCGGGTCGGCGGGATCACCTGGCATGTAGTGGCGGGCGTCCACAACGCGCACGTCCGGCGCCGACAGGTGGTCGGCCAGCCAGTCCGTGGTGACCAGGACACCGGGTTGGGATGGGGACATGGGCAAGGGACCTCCGGTGAAGAGCCGTGTCGGGATCAGGCGGCGGGTCAAGGGTGTGGCAAGGGGGAGGAACGGCGTGTCAGGTGTCCGTCTCCATCCAGGGCGGGACGGGCAGGCCCTTATCGCGTAAGAACGTGGGGTTGAACAGCTTGCTTTGATAGCGGGCGCCGCCGTCGCACAGAATGGTGACCACCGTGTGTCCCGGGCCGAGGGCGCGGGCCACGCGCATCGCGGCGGCCACGTTGATGCCGGCCGAGCCGCCCAGGACCAGGCCGTCGCGCGTCACCAGGTTGAACAGCACCTTCAGCGCCTCGGCGTCATCGATGCGTAGGGCGTCGTCGATGGGCGCGCCCTCCAGGTTGGCGGTCACCCGGCCCTGGCCGATGCCCTCGGTGATGGAGCCGCCCTCGGCGCGGGGCGTGCCCTCGGTGATCCAGGCGAACAGGCCGGAGCCATGCGGGTCGGCCAACACGGTGCGGATGGCCGGGTCATGGGCCTTCAGGGCCAGCGCCACCCCGGCCAGGGTACCGCCCGTGCCCACGGCGCAGGTGAAGGCGTCCACCCGCCCCCCGGTCTGGCGCAGGATTTCCGGGCCGGTGGCGCGCCGATGGCCCTCGCGATTGGCCACGTTGTCGAACTGGTTGGCCCAGAAGCCGCCGATTTCCTCGGCCAGGCGCCGCGACACATGCACATAGTTGCCAGGGTCCTTGAAGGGCCTGGCCGGCACCAGGCGCAGGTCGGCGCCGCACATGCGCAACGTGTCCCTCTTCTCCTGGCTCTGGGTCTCCGGCATGACAATGACCGTGCGATAGCCCAGGGCGTTGCCGACCAGGGTCAGGCCGATGCCGGTGTTGCCGGCGGTGCCCTCGACGATGGTCCCACCGGGCTTCAGCAGCCCCCGCGCCTCGCCGTCGCGCACCAGGGCCAAGGCGGCCCGGTCCTTCACCGAACCGCCGGGATTGAGGAATTCGGCCTTGCCGAGAATGGTGCAGCCGGTCTCGGCCGAGGGCCAGGACAAGCGGATCAGGGGGGTCTCGCCGATGGCGGACAGGAAGCCGTCGCGGATGTCCATGGGATCCGGTCTCCGGGGACGGGAGGCCGCCGGCGGACTCGCCGGGGAGAGGGGGGACTTCTCAGGTAGCGCCGTTCCGCTTGGTGATCAAGTCGGGCGCGCCTCCGCAGGGCAACGGGCTCAGGTTAACGCGAGCAACGCTCCGCACGGTCGATGGAGATCCTTCGCACCTTTCAGGCGCTCAGGATGAGGTTAATATCCTTAAGATAACCTCATCCCGCGCGAGCCCGCGCGTCCACCCGTCAGATGGACGCGGTCCCACACTCTACGGCGACGGCGGAGCGTCGCCTGGGTGAGCCGAGGGACCTCCATCGTCTCGCGCACCCCTCTCCGTTACCCTGGGCGCGTCGCCCTGCGCGTATCCTCCAGCCACCGCGCCCGCAGGTGCGCGCGGTTGAGCGCCAGCCACTGGGCGGCAATGAGGATGGTGGCGTTGTCCAGCCGGCCCTGGTCCAGCATGGCCAGAAAATCGTCGGCGGGCACGACCAGGGGACGGATGTCCTCGCCCTCGTCGGCCAGGCCGTGAACACCGGCCACCGCGCCCGCGTCCACCCGGCCCACGAACAGGGCCACGGTCTCCGACGTGCAGCCGGGCGAGGACAGCCAGCGGGCGACGGGCTCCAGCGCCATGACCCGGCAGCCGCTTTCCTCCAGGGTCTCTCGTTCGGCCACCGCCTCGGCGGTCTCGCCCGTGTCGATGATGCCGGCGACGATCTCCAGCAGCCACGGCCCCAGGCCGGCGCCCAGGGCGCCAATGCGGAACTGCTCGATCAGCACCACCGCGTCACGCACCGGGTCGTAGGGCAGCACGGCGACCGCGTGACCGCGCTCCAGCAGTTCGCGGGTGAGGGGACGCTCCATCATGCCCCCGGCGAACAAGGCATGGCGCAACACATAGCGGTCGATGTGGAAGTAGCCGCGAAAGACGGGCTCCTGGCGCTCGATGACCACCGTCCGGGCGGGATCATTCAGCCGGCCGGCGGCATCCATCAGGCGCGATCCTCCGCGCCGGACTCGTCGTCCCCCGGGTCGGCGGCGCGCAGGTCGCCATCAAGGAACGCCGCCACGCGCGGCCCCAGGGCGCGCAGCATGGCCATCTGGTCATCCGTGGGCAGTTGCGGCCGGTCCCGGTCCGCGTTGACCATGCAGAGAAAACCCAGGTGATCCTCGTCCCAGGCGCGGAACTGGTGCCAGACCATGGGCGGGATCAACACCAGGTCGGGCGCCGCCACCCGCCGCACCTGGTCGCCCAGCAGGCACAGCCCGCCACCCCGGAACAGCATGACGCCGTGGGCGTGCTCGTGCCGCTCCAGGGTGGTATGCCCGCCGGGCTGGCACTCAAAGTAGCGCAGCTCGCAGGACAGGAAGGGCTCGGCGAACAGCACCTGGCGCGAGACCGCCTTAAAGGGGGCGCTGCCCTCCTCCTTGTAGGGCAGGAAATCCACCCCCTGCCAGCGGAACGGCGCCGAGGGCTTGCGCAGGCCGGGGGTGGGAATGTCGGTCATGGCTGGGTCACTCCGCCACGTTCCGGGCCGAGATCTCACCCGCCAGCCTGGCGACATGGTCCTGGAAGACGCGGGTCTCGTCGGCCAGGCGCTCGCGTGCCAGCAACAGGCCGCCGCCAATCAGCAGCATGACGTCCTTGCCGTAGCAGTCGATCATCTCCGGCACCCGGTCCAGCGTCATGCCGCCCGCCGGCACCGGCATCGCCGGCTTCAGACCGCCCCACGCGCGGGTGGCGCGCCGGCCCAGTTCCAGACAGGTTTCCTTGGGCAGCGGGAAGCGGCCGCCGTGATTGGTATAGATCACCGCGTCCGCGCCCAGCAGGCGGAACAGGGTGCCATGCAGGAAGGGCGCGCCCACGCGCTGGGCCCCGGTCATGGTCGGGTGGCTGAAGAAGGCCATGTCCGGGTTCTCGCGCACCAGGGTGTGCATGGTGGGGAAGCCGGCGATCATCGGCTGAATCATGACCGCGTCCAGACCCTCGTTTCGCGCGATTCGAATCCGGTCGCGCAACTCGTCCAGATTTCCCGTCAGGCTGGGAATATAGCGGGTGGGATGGCCGGTCTCGGCGCTGGCCTGGCGCACGGCGGCGGCGATGGCCGGCACCCGCTCTGCGTAGGGACTATAGCCCTGGTTGGCGATGCCGTGATCATCCTTGATGTAGTCCAGCCCGCCCCGGGCGAAGCGCGCCGCCAGGTCGGCCAGCCCGGTGACAGGCAGGCCCTGGGGCTTCAGCGCCGAGCACGTGAGCGGTCGGTCGGTCACGCCCACCCGGGCCCGCAGTCCCTCGATGCCGTGACGCGGGCCACCAAAGGCGTCCAGCACCTCTTGCGGGAATGCCGCATCCATCAGCGCCGTGTCCGGGTTGATGGAGGTATTGCCGTAGATCATGTTGACCAACTGGCCGGCCTCCAGCCCGGTGGTTTCCACCGCCAGGCCCACCGTCACCTCGAACAGGCCTTCTCCCAGGTCGCGCACGCCCCGCACCTCGCCGACGATCTCGCGCATCACCCGCTCGTCCGTGATGGCCTCCACGGGCATCTCGACGCTCTGCTCGACGGCGATGCCCTTGGCGCGGGCGTCGATGGAGGACGCCTCACCGGTGACATGATAGGTGACAACGATGCGGTCGGATGGCGAGGCGGTCATGCTGGGGGTGGCTCCGGCGCGAGAGGGTCATGGGGAACGATGGCGCGGTCACCCTAGCCCTGGGAGCGATGCCGGGACAAGTCCTGGACGCGAGGCGCGCCGCCGATCAGGCGCCTTTCGCGGTCCGGTGGAGGCCGGTGGGGTAGACGCGGTATTCACGGTGCGCGCCGGGAGACAGACCATGTCCCTCTTCATACCAACGGTCATTGAGAATGTCCGGTGCCGTTTGGCGGATGAGTCACTCGCATCCGCCACGGGTATCAGCCGCCGGCAGGCGCTGTGCCTGCCCCTGATCGCCGCCCTGGGGAGCCTGGTGCCCGCCGCCGGGCGCGCCCAGACCGCCGTGGGGGTGTTCGCCGATCCGTCGCTCTCGCCGGCTCTGACGGCCCTTGCCCCCGCGTTCCAGCGGGAGACCGGCGCCGGCCTGATGATCGGCTCTGGCGACGCCAAAGGGGCCGTCGGCATGGGAGACAGGCTGGTCCATGAGGTCCTTATCCTTGCCGGCCGCGACAACATGGCCCGCTTCGTCCGGTCGGGTCAGGTGGAGCCGCCCGTGGACCTGGCGTCAGGTGGGCTGGTGCTGGTGGCCGCGCCCGGCCTGGCCGAGCCGGCCACGGTCACCCGGGATATGGCCTGGGACTCCTGGGTCGGCAAGCGCCGCCCCCTGGCCGTCGTGGATCCGGAGGCCGACGCGCTGGGGCGGTGGGCGCTGGACGCGCTCCGCTTCATCGGCTGGGGCGAGGACATGGCCGAGGCGCTGCACCTGGCGCCGTCCATGCGCGCGGTTCTGGACCTGGTGGCGCACGGCGAGGCGGGCCTGGGGGTGGTCCATGCCAGCGCCGCCGCCACCGACACCCGGGTCCGCCTCGTCGGGCCCCTGCCCGCCGAGTCGCACGCTCCGGTGATCTATCAGGTGGCGGTGCGCCAGGGCGTGCCCGTGGACGCGCCGGCGCGGGCGTTGGTGCATTTTCTCTATGGAGACGCCAGCCGCCACGCGCTGCGGGCCGCCGGCCTCACCCCTCTGGTGCCGTGATGTCCGTGGCACGGCGGGCAGGCGACAAAACCCTTTTGGGACACCTCGGGCGTGGTCCGCTCGAATCCATCTTGATAAGGATATAAAGATATCTTTATATTCCCATCCAGCCGGACGGCGCCTTCCGCGCCTCCGCACGCCGCGCCCCCATGAGGCAGGGCGCTTGCCCGCGCCCCGGCCCCCTTTTTTTCACCCCTCCCGACCGGAGTTCCCGATGACGTTCACCGACTTCAAGGTCAAGGACCTGAGCCTCGCCGACTGGGGCCGCAAGGAAATCTCCATCGCCGAAAGC
>JANQGN010000291.1 GCA_028277295.1 Rhodospira sp. | reverse complement strand
CTGCAAGGGGCCTGGGCCAACCTGTTCAGCCGCGAGAACATGCCCATCGACGTCACCATCTCGCCGGAGATCGAGGTGGCCAAGGCGGTCATCCGCCGCCTGCGCGTACCCGGAGCCATCGACCTGATTCCCCTGGCCGGGGACAAGGTGCGGCTCCTGGGCGTGCGCTGCACGCACGATACGCCGGTGGTCAACACGCCGCTCCGCCAGCTCTCGGTGCTGTTCCCGGAGCTGTCCATCGTCATCGTCGGCATTGTCCGCCAGGATCGCCCCATGGTGCCCAGCGCCGACGACCTGATGATCCCTGGCGACGACGTGTATTTCGTCTGTGCCTCGGCCCACCAGAAGCGCGCCCTCGCCGCCTTCGGGCACGAGGAGCCGGAGGCGCGCCGCATCCTCATCTTCGGCGGCGGCAACATCGGCCTTTTTCTGGCCGAACGGCTGGAGCAGGAGTTTCCCGACGTCTCGGTCAAGGTGGTGGAGCAGGACCGCGCCCGCGCCGAATATGTGGCCAAGACCTTGACCCGCACCGTGGTGCTGAATGGCGACGTGCTCGACCAGGACATCCTGGAGGAGGCGTCTGTGGACCAGACGGAAACCGTGGTGGCGGTGACCAACGACGATGAAAAGAACATCCTGGCGTCGCTGTTGGCCAAGCGCTATGGTTGTCAGCGGGCCATTACGCTGATCAACAAGTCCACGTACAATCCTCTGGTGGCCACCCTCGGGGTGGATGTGGTGGTCAACCCCCGCAGCATGACGGTTTCAACCATCTTGCAGTACGTTCGGCGTGGCCGCATCCACAGCGTCCACTCGCTGCACGAGGGCTTTGGCGAGTTGATCGAGGCCGATGCCCTGGAAACCTCCGGTCTGGTGGGGCGGCCGTTGAAGGAGGCTCGCTTGCCCGCCGGTGTGGTGCTGGGCGCGGTGGTGCGCGGCGAGGAGGTCATCACGCCTCGCGGCACCACGGTTCTCAAGGCGGGTGACCGGGTGGTGCTGTTCGCCGCCTCCGGGTCGATCAAGAAGGTGGAGAAGATGTTCTCGGTTCGCCTGGAGTACTTCTAAAAGATTGCCCCGAACCGCTGCCCCGTCCTGAAGAGAGGCTTCATGTCGCGCATCGCTTATGTGAATGGCTCCTACCTGCCCCATGCCGAAGCCTCGGTTCACGTGGAGGATCGTGGCCTGCAGTTCTCCGATGGCGTTTACGAGGTGATCGCCGTGTTGGGCGGGCGGCCCGTGGACCTGACCGGGCACATGACGCGGTTGCGCCGCTCGCTTGGGGAACTGCGCATCGCCCTGCCGATGTCACCGCGCTGCCTTGGGGTGGTGCTGCGCGAGGTGACGCGCCGCAACAAGGTGCGTGACGGGATCGTCTATGTGCAGGTCAATCGCGGTGTCTGGCGGCGCGACCATCCGTTTCCACCCGAGACCGTGGCGCCCTCGCTGATGGTCACCGCGCGCCACGGGCTGGGGCCCGGGCCGGCGGTGATCGAGTCCGGTGTGCGTGTGGTGACCGTGCCGGATCAGCGCTGGGCGCGCCGCGACATCAAGTCGGTCTCGCTTCTGCCCAACGTGATGGCCAAGCAGGCGGCGCGCGAGGCCGACGCCTATGAGGCCTGGCAGGTGGACGACGACGGACTGGTGACCGAGGGCACGTCCACCAACGCCTGGATCGTCACCCCAGACGGTACCCTGGTGACGCGCCCCCTGGGGGCGGATATTCTCGCTGGGATCACCCGCGACACCCTTCTGGCGCTGGCCCGTGCCGACGGGATTCCGGTCGAGGAACGCGCCTTCACGGTCGCCGAGGCCAAGGCCGCGCGCGAGGCGTTCCTGTCCAGCACCACCTCGCTGGCGCTGGCGGTGGTGGCCATCGATGACGCGCCGGTGGCCAACGGGGCACCCGGCAGCATCACCACCCGGCTGCGCACCCTCTACCTGGACCACATGAGCGGCGTTGGCGCCGGGGACTGGCTGGCGGCATGACGGCACACGTGACGGCGACATCGCATCCGGTGACGGCCCTGGCGGTGCCTGACGGACTGGCGCCGCCGCGCGCCATCCTGTTCGACTGGGATAACACCCTGGTGGACTCCTGGCCCTGCATTCATCGCGTCCTCAAAGTGTTGATGGCGCACATGGGCAAGCCCGCCTGGACCCTTGAGGAGACCAAGCGCCGCGTCGGCCGCTCCATGCGCGATACCTTCCCCGAGATGTTCGGGGACCGCTGGATGGAGGCCCGCGACATCTTCCTGGACGCGTTCCGCGAGGTGCATCTCGACATGCTGGCGGTGCTTGATGGCGTGCCCGCCATGCTGGAGGGGCTGGCCGCACGGGGCGTGCCCATGGGCCTGGTCAGCAACAAAACGGGTGCCTTGTTGCGCCGAGAGGTGGCGGCGCTGGGCTGGGAGTCCTATTTCTTTGCCCAGGTCGGGGCCGGCGACGCGGCCCGGGACAAGCCGGCGCCGGAGGCCGTCGTGCTGGCCCTGGACGGCGTGCCTGGCGATCCCGTCGCGCCCGGTCCGGCTGTCTGGTTCGTCGGCGATACGCCAACCGACATGGCCTGCGCTCACGCCAGCGGGTGCGCGGGGGTGCTCTTGCGACCCTGGGCCCCCGAAGAGGGTGAGTTCGGCGGGCATGAGCCTCTTGTGCACCTGCCCCATGGCGACCACCTCATGGGCATGGTGGAGGCCGTCACCCGGCGAGCCCGAGAGGGCGTGGTCGTGCCGGACGCGCCGCGAGGCCGGCCCCTGGTGTGATACCCTCCCGTGACGAGGGACACGTCATTGGGGGGCATGGCTGGCTGGCCACCGCGCCCAGGCGGCGTAAAAAAAGGCGGAGATGCCTGGCGCTGGTCGCCACGTGGCATGAAACGGGACCCAGCGGACAGACGCTGGGACGCGTCGGTCCGTCAGGTTCCGCGTGACCGTCGTGTGCGCCAGTGGAGAGGGGGCGACGCCCGGTCACGGCCAGCGCGGGCAAGACCATGGCGATCACCAAACGGTCCCATGAACAGCAGCAACAACATAGAAATAAGGAGGCGCGCAATGCCCCAAGAAAAATCCCAGAATGTTCAGGATGTGTTTCTCAACTACATCCGTAAGAACAAAACTCCCGTGACGATTTTTTTGGTCAACGGCGTCAAGTTGCAAGGTATTGTGACTTGGTTCGATAACTTTTCTCTGCTGTTGCGTCGGGACGGCCACACCCAGCTTGTCTACAAGCATGCCGTGTCCACCATCATGCCCAGCACCCAGGTGCAGTTGTTCGAGCCCAAGGTGGAGGAGGCGGCCGAGACCTAGCCCGTGGCACGCAGACAATCGTTCGACGACACGGATCCGCCCACGGCCGACCGAGCCCTGGTGATCCATCCGCACCTCAGAGGCGCCGGCGAAGCCAGCCGGTCGCGCGATCCCGCCGTTCGGTTGGACGAGGCGGTTGGTCTCGCGCGCGCCATTCATCTGGACATCGTCACGGCCGAGGTCGTGCCGGTCCCACGAGTTCGCCCCTCCACCCTTCTGGGGGGCGGCGCGGTGGACCGGCTGGCCGAGGTCGTGCGCGACCACACCGTGGCCGTCGTCATCATCGACAATCATCTGTCCCCGGTGCAGCAGCGCAACCTTGAACGCGCCTGGTCCTGCAAGGTGATCGACCGCACCGGCCTGATCCTGGAGATCTTTGGCGAGCGGGCGCGCACCCGCGAAGGCCAGATGCAGGTGGAACTGGCGCATCTGTCCTATCAGCGCAGCCGCTTGGTGCGGAGTTGGACCCACCTGGAGCGGCAGCGCGGCGGCCTGGGCTTCATCGGCGGCCCGGGTGAATCACAGATCGAGATCGACCGCCGGCTGATCGGCGAGCGGATCGCGCACCTGCGCCGCCAGCTTGATGAGGTGGTGCGCACCCGTGACCTGCATCGGGCGGCGCGCCGGCGCGTGCCCTACCCCATCGTCGCCCTGGTGGGCTACACCAACGCCGGCAAGTCGACCCTGTTCAATGCCCTGACCAGGGCCGACGTGCTGTCCCAGGACATGCTGTTCGCGACCCTCGACCCCACCATGCGCGGCCTGGACCTGCCCTCTGGGCGGTCGGTGATCCTGTCCGACACCGTGGGATTCGTCTCTGACTTGCCGCACGAGCTGGTGGCCGCCTTCCGCGCGACCCTGGAAGAGGTGCTGGAGGCCGACGTCATCGTTCACGTGCGCGACATCGCCTCTCCGGATACCGAGGATCAGAAGACGGATGTGGAGCAGGTGTTGCGCGACCTGGGCCTGGAGACGGCGGTCGACTCTGGCCTGATCGAGGCGCTCAACAAGATCGATCTGCTGGACGCGGTGGGGCGCGACGATCTGGGGGCCGCGGCGCGGCGACCGAACGGGCAGGTGCCCGTTTCCGCCGTCAGTGGCGAGGGACTCGACGCCCTGGCGCGGGTCATTGACGGCGCCCTGTCGAAAGGCCGGGTGGAACTGTGTGTCGACCTGGACGGGGCCGACGGGGCCACCCTGGCCTGGCTCTACCGGCGGGGCGAGGTCCTCGACCGGATGGATGATGAGGCGGGCGTGCACCTGCGCGCCCGGCTGGATCCACCGGACGCGGAGCGCCTGCGCCGGCGGCTGGGGCTCCCCGATCCGGCCCGGGAACCCTGGGAGGCGGACACACCGGCATGACACTCACCCGCCGCGTCGAACAGGAAACAGGAGATAACTCCAGGCAGCCCTGGCGATCCGGAACCGGCCGCGATGACGATTTGCTTCAATATCAGCCGCGTAGCCGCGTAGGGTGCGCTCGACCGCCTCGACAGAGGCGGGCAGCGCACCACCTCCCGGTGATAGGTGCGCTGCGCCTGACGGCGCGAGCGCACCCGACAAGAGACAGCCGCCGGTCAAGGTTAATGGCCGTTGGTACTCCGCGCCCAACGCCAGATCACAAACCTGGCGCGGCGCGTTTCTCTCGGCGCGCGGTCCTACCCCGCCCGCTCGAACAGCGCCAGCTTGATATCGGCGATGGCCTTGCCCGGGTTCAGGCCCTTCGGGCAGGTGGCGGTGCAGTTCATAATGGTATGGCAACGGTACAGCCGGAACGGGTCGTCGAGTTGGTCCAGGCGGTCGCCCGTGGCCTCGTCGCGGCTGTCGAACACCCAGCGCGCCGCCTGCAACAGGATGGCCGGTCCCAGGTAGCGGTCGCCATTCCACCAGTAGCTGGGGCAGGAGGTCGAGCAGCAGAAGCACAGCACGCATTCCCACAGACCATCGAGGCGGGCACGCTCCTCGGGGCTTTGCAGTCGCTCGCCGGTGGTGGGGGCCGGCGTGTCGGACTTCAGCCAGGGCTCGATCAGCTCGTACTGGGCGTAGATGTGGGTCAGGTCGGGCACCAGGTCCTTGACCACAGGCATGTGCGGCAGCGGGTAGATGTCCACCGACCCCTTGATCTCGGCGATGGGCTTCAGGCACGCCAGGGTGTTGTCGGTATCGATGTTCATGGCGCAG
>JANQGN010000276.1 GCA_028277295.1 Rhodospira sp. | reverse complement strand
GCTCTAGAAGTCCCGCTTCTCCGGCAGCGACGGCGGCCCCCAGGCGCGCGACCGCGCCAGGCCGTGGGCGTCCACGGCGTGGAGGCGCGGGCTGTCGCCGGGATCGAGCAGGCACGTCGCGTCCCGCGCCAGCCGTGTTGCGGGCAGCGCCCCAGGGCCGTCCATCGGGTCCCGCGACGGAGCGCCGGCCCTTGCGCCGCCGCCGGGTTCCCCGTAAACGGATGGCATGCCGTTCCCCGCCCTTATCCCTGGTGGTCCCACGGGTGCCGAAACCGTCCTTACGCCGGTGCTGGAACGGCTGACCGATCCCTTGGCCGTCGTTCCGGTGGACGACCTGCCGGCCCTGTGGCGCGAGGCCATCGTTACCCTGACCTGTCCGCGCCCGGCCGACTTCGACGCCGGGCCGTCGCTGTCGGGGCGGCTGCGCGGGGCCATGGGGCGGGCGCTGATGACCGCTCCGGCGCGGGCGGATGGCCTGCCCCGGGCCTTCGATCTGCTGTACCGGACCGACGCGCCCACCTACACCCTGCGCGAGTGGCCGCGCCCGATCCTGCTTACCGGCGAGGCCGCCGATCACGGCCGCGCCGTGGTCGTTCGCCTGCGGGTGTTTGGCTGCGCCATCGCCTGGCTGGAGGACCTGATGCCGGCGCTGCTGGATGGGCTGGCGGCGGGGCTTTCGGTGGCCCCGGGGGCGCGGGCGCGGGCGCGGCTATCGCCCGAGGATGGCGACGTTGCCTTGCTGGAGGGCCTGCCCGCCTTGCCTGGCCCCAAGGACGGCCCCAAGGACGGCCCCAAGGACGGCGTGGAGGACGGGGCGGAGGCCGTCACGCTGCGGTTCGACACGCCCCTGGTGGTCGATCACCGGGGCGCCCTGGTGACCGAGGGCGGCCCCTTGGTGCGCTCCGTCATCCGCCGGGTGGCCGGCCTGGCGGCCTGGATGGATGTGGCAGTGGCGGGTGCCGAGGCCGGGGCGACGCCCGACGCAGGTCCCGCGCCGGCCGCCGGACCGGCACTGTCGGCGCTGGCCGACGCGGTGGAGGCGGACTTTTCCGGCCAACGCCCGATGGGCTGGACGCGCTACTCCACCCCCCAGGGGCGCAAGGCCATCGACGTCACCGGGCTGATCGGCCCGGTCTCCCTGCGCGGCCCGCTGGGGCCGCTGCTGCCCTGGCTGGCGCTGGGCCAGCGCACCCACGCCGGCCGCCGCGCCATCTTTGGGCTCGGGCGCTATCGGCTGGAGGGGGTGGGGGAGCCGGCGGGATGGTGGCCGGTCGGCTGTGCCACCTCGCCTTAGTGACCCCCATGGCGAGGTGGCATAGATCAAGACCCGAGCGATCCGGTTCGGATCGCTCGGGTCTTGATCTAGCTCTTTGGAAAGTTGGCGTCCCCTAGGGGATTCGAACCCCTGTTGCCGCCGTGAGAGGGCGGTGTCCTAGGCCTCTAGACGAAGGGGACCTTGTGGACAGGCGCGGTGCAAGCGCGCCGGACCGCCGTGTCTAGACCGTCCGGCATCTCTTGGCAAGCAGTTTTTAGCGGCGCCGACGCTTCCATCCAGGGCGAGCCACGCCAAACCGACCGCGTGAAGCGGAGGGGGGCCGGGCGGTGCGCTGCCGACCCCATACGTGGCCGTCGAGCGCACCCTACGATCTACGATCAAAGCCATCGGGCACGTGCCGCCGTTACAGGCCCATCCTGAGAACGGCTGCCTACATGTGGCTTGCCTCGAGGGCGAGACTGTGTATAGTGCGCGCTCCAGCGAACCCGCCGGCTCGGGATGCCGGCGGGGCGGTTGTGTTTGGTCGGCCCGTTTACGGAAGACGCGGCCGAGTAGAGCACGACGGGCGCCGGTCTCGCGGGCGCCGAACCTCGCCGACTTGGTCGGCGTTTCCCCTTGCCGGCGCGGCCGGCTATGCCCAGCGACCCCGCCCATGTCCGCAGGCACGGAGTCGTGAGGCTGAGACAATCCGAAAGGGACCGAGAGCATGCCATTGTACGAAAGCGTGGTCATCGCGCGGCAGGATCTGTCCGCCAATCAGGTGGAGCAGATGGCCCAGCAGGCCGCCGGGGTGATCGCCGAGATGGGCGGCGCCGTCGCCAAGACGGAGCACTGGGGCCTGCGCGCCCTGGCCTACCGCATGAAGAAGAACCGCAAGGGACACTACTTCATGCTGAACATCGACGCGCCCGCCGCCGCCCTCCATGAGATGGAGCGCCGCCTGCGTCTGAACGAGGACGTCCTGCGCTATCAAACCATCAAGGTCGAGGCGCTGGACGAAGGCCCCTCCATCATGATGCAGAAGCCCGAGCGCGGCGACCGGCCGGAACGCGGCGGCCGCCGGGACCGGGGGGATCGGGGTGACCGAGGCGATCGAGGTGATCGCGGAGACAGAGGAGATCGCGGCGATCGGGGTGATCGCGGCCGTCGGCATGGAGGAGAGCAGTAATGGCCAGGCGTCCGTTTTTCCGTCGTC
>JANQGN010000260.1 GCA_028277295.1 Rhodospira sp. | reverse complement strand
GAGTCTGTCCGGAAAGCCCTGACAAACACCACATTCGGCGTGCGACTGGGGAACAGGAGCACAATATATTGCGGTTCCCGAGACTTTCCGGACGGGCTCTTGGGTCACTTCGCGCCTCGCAATCACTGCGATCGGAAACGCGTGACTGTGATGGGCCATGACGCGGGGGCTCGAAGGTCAGTATCCCTGAGCCTCGTCGGTGTCGGCCTGAGAGGAGGGCGGCTGTGTTGGCGTGGTCGGCATCGTGGCATGGGTGGTTTGCGACAGGATCACGGGTCCGCCTCCACCCGTGACGTGGCCATGGTCGGCTGGCAGGTCGTCGGCCGGCGTGAACACACGAGCCTCGGCATCCTGACCCCGCACCGGCAGCTTGCCCAGCGACACGACGGGCACGGACGGGGCCAGGGTGGCGGTGCGATCGGATATCAGGATGCGGGTGCTCGTTGTCTTGTTCATGACCTCCAATCGCGCGGCCAGGTTCACCGCGTCGCCGTGAACCGTGTAGGAAAGCCGACCCTCGGCGCCCACGGCGCCGGCCAGGACCGGGCCGGTGCCAATGCCGATCCGGCACCGAAGCCAATGATCCTCAATGGGACCATCGTCCAGCCGCCGCTGCATGGCCAGGGCGGCCAGCACCGCCGACGTGGCGTGATCGGGGTGGCGTTCCGGCAGGTTGAACACCACCAGCATGCCGTCGCCCTGGAACTGGGTGACCATGCCGCCGTGATGCTCCAGGATCGCGACCATGGCCGAGAAGTAAGCATTGAGCACGCGCACCATGTGGTCTGGCCCCAGCGCGTGCGTGAGGGCGGCGAACCCGGCCAGGTCGGCGAAGAGAACGGTGGCCTCGACGTGATCGGTTGGCGGCGGTCCACCTTTGACCAGCAGGCGGCGGGCCACTTCCTCGGGCACGTATTTTCCGAACAGACTGCGGATGCGTTCGCGCTCCCGCAGGCCCTCCAGCATGCCCCGCCAGGCCGTCTGGCCGTCGCGGAACTCACGGATCAAGCTTGGTGTGGTGGGCGGGTCCTGGGTCAGATCGCCGGCGGCCACGGCCCGGGCCAGCGCCGAGAACCGGGTGATCGGCCGCCCGATCCACCCCCCCAGCAACAAGGCCGCGATAACCGCCAGAATGAGAACCCCGACCCCGGCGACAATGGCCTTGCCCATCCGAACGTAAGCCGTCGCGCCCTCACGAACGGTGAAGTGCGTGCCCATCAGCAGGGCGGCGGGGGTGTAGCCGGTGACTTCCCGAAGGGTGTGAACGATCTTTTCATTGGGCAGCCGAACTCCCCGCACCCATCCTGGCTGCAGGTCGACGGCGTTGCGCAGGTCAATCTCCTCGGCTGTCCATAACGTGGCGAGATGCGGGTCCGGGAAGTCCGTCAGTGGAAGCAGTGGCTGCGCCGCTTCCGACCCGTCGTTGGTCGGAAGCGTGTCACCGTCGAGCAAGGGGTGGGCGAGGACCTTGTTCCGGTCATACAGAACGTAAGGCGTCAGCATGTCGGCGGTCAGGATCGCCGGCAAGGCCTCGTCGATGGGGCCGAGGCCGATCATAATGATCAGGGCGCCCACCGGATGGCCGTCGCGCACCAGCGGTGCACGCACGTTGAAGGCGGCATGGTCACCGTTGCGGCGCCATTTTGGTTCGCCCCAGACGGGCGCGGTCTGACCGTTGCGGGCCCGCGCCGATATCGCCGCCAGCATCGCCACCACGTTCGGGCGGCCGTTCCAGTCTTCCACGATGGGGTCGCGGCCGCGTCCGTACAGGCGGGCCGTGTTGTCTGCGTCGACGACCGCCACCATGTCCAAACGAGGCGTTCCCGCCAGGAGGCCGTGGACATACCCGTCGAGGGCGGCGGGGTCGGTGGGATCCAGAGTGCCGTCCGCCACCATCGCCTGTGCGTTGTGCACGACCGTCTCCAAAGGCCGCAGTTGTCCGCGAAGCCAGCCTTCCAGGGCATGCAGCACGGCGACGGATCGCTGAACCATAAGGGCGTCCACCGCGGGTCCGCTGGACCACACGTTGAGGCCGATCACCGTGCCGGTGGACAGGGCCACGAGGCCGGTGAAGCCGAGCGCCAGGATGACGCGCAGGGACACACTGAAGCGACGGATCATGGACGGGAACCCTACGGCGAAACCGGCCTCACCAAGGATGTGGGATACAACCAGCCGTGCTAAAGCCCGGTGCCCGGGTCCGCAACGGTGACGGACGGGCCGGGACATGTTGGTCCGTCAAGAACCCAAGCGGGCGACGATCGGCCAACATAGCAGGTGTTCAGGGCGGCGAAAGCTCCGTATTGTGGGGGAACTGGTGCCAGACGGTTGGTGTCGGGGCCAGAGGGTGCTTCCAGAACGGAGACGGCGATCGCCCGAGAGGCGGCCGGACCGGGGATGGGCGCGCGAAGCGAGGCAGGAACATCCGCGCGATGCGATTGATTTTCCTCGGAACCGGCGCGGCCTTTACGCTGGCCGACGACAATTTCCAGAGCAACGCCATTCTCGAGGCCGATGACGGCGGCCGCCTTCTGATCGACTGTGGCACCGATGCCCGTCGCGCCATGAAGGCCGCGGGCTTGTGTCAGCGCGACATTACGGATGTCTACATAAGCCACTTGCATGGTGATCATGTGGGCGGTCTGGAGTGGCTGGGGTTCACCACCTACTTCACCCAGGGCCTGGGGCGGCCGATCCTGTATATCCAGGAAGACATGGTTGGACCCTTGTGGACGGAGTCCCTCAAGGCCGGGATGGAGGCGCTGGATTTTGGCCCCGGCACGCTGGACGATTTCTTCGACGTCCGGCCCCTGCCCGCGACGGGGTCATTCCTGTTCGGGGGCTGTCGCCTGGAGCTTGTGCCCCTGGTGCACATCAGTTCCGGCGACGTGGTCATGCCGTCCTATGGCCTGATGATCCACGCGGCCGCTGGGCCAACCCTGTTCACCTCGGACTGCTTGCATCAGCCGGAGACGCTCATGCCCTATTATCGGGCGGCAAGGCTGATCTTCCATGATTGCGATACCACGCCGCACAAGGGCGGGGCGCACGCGCATTACCGCGAGCTTGTCGACCTTCCCGCCGACGTGAAGGCCAAGACCTGGCTGTACCACTACGCCGATGGGCCCTTGCCCGATGCCGTGGCGGATGGGTTCCTGGGTTTTGCGCGCCCGCGTCAGGTGTTCGATCTGGACGCCGCCGCTGCGGACGAGGACGACGTCGCGTCCGGCTGATCCGGCGCGGGGGCCACCAGGGCCTGGAGCAAATCCCGAGCGATCTGGCACAGATCGCCCTGGAAGATCTTTTGGGGACGATTTGCTTGAAAAACAGATTGTTAGAGCATGCTGGGCGATTCGGAAATCGTGCAACAGGCCCTAGGTCACCAGCGTGTGCACGCGTGTTGGCCTTTGCCGGCCTCGCACGGTGACGTCTCCCATCGGCGGCGCCTGCGTCTCGGACAGCCCGGCGGCCTCGGCCGTGGCGTCGGTCATCAGAACATAGGTGCCATGGCTCTTGTTAAGCTGTTCCAGGCGTGCCGCGAGGTTCACCTCGTCGCCATGGGCGGTGAAGATCAGCCTGTTCTCGGACCCCACGGCGCCGAGGATCACCAGACCCGTGTTCAGCCCACAGCGGGTTCGCAGGCGATGACCACCGGCCCCGAACGGACGATCGTTCAAGTCGCCAAGGATGTCCCGCGCGGTGGCCACCGCGCGCGCCGCGTGGTCGGGCCAGGCGCGGGCGTTGAAGGTGATCAGCAGCGCGTCGCCGACAAACTGGACGATGACGCCGCCATGGCGTTCCGCCACCCTGTTCACGGCCGCGAAGTACTCGTTAAGGAGGCCCATCAGGGTTGCGGGGTCGACCTGCTCGCTGAGGGTCGAGAAACCCTCGATGTCGGTGAACAGCACGGTGGCCTCGCCAACCTCGCCGTCCCCCGCGTTCAGGCCCTGGCCGGACTGGGTGATGCGCCGCGCCACCTCGGGGGCGACAAATCGCGACAGGTCGCGCGCCGTCAGGCTGTCGACCACCGCTCGCTCCAGCAACCGACGGCCGCGCACCAGGGCGATCGCCAGGATCACGGTGACGGTCAGGATGGAGACGATCTTGTCCACCTCGGCGCCGATGAGCACCGTGTTGGAGGTCATGTAGGCCACATAGTCCCGGGTGATCATCGGATCACCGTCCAGCATCTCGGTGACCACGGCATAGGCCAGCAGGAGGCTCCAGCCCAGGGCCGCGGCCGCGCCGGCCGCCAGAACGTAGGCGGTCTGATAGCGCAGCGCCCGTAAGGCAATGAAAATGAACACGTAGAGGAGGGTGGGGGCCTTCAGATAGAACGGAGCCGCCTGCTCATACTGGATATGGAAGCTCCAGATCAGGACCATCAGCAGGCCCATGTCGACGATCACCGACAAGCCAAGCAGCACTGGCCCCAGCCGTCCGAGATAGGCCAACCACAATCGGAGCATGGTGAAAATGAGGTAGCCTGTCAGGACGTACGGCACCGGCCTGAAGTCGGTGTTCATGCTGGTCTTCGGGGCCACAAGGTAGAGGGTTCCGAATAACACGACCACGCCGAGTTGTACCCAGCCGATGAGGATCTCGCTATCGCGCTGCTGCTGGTCGACGGTGGCGCGCACCCGTTCGGGCAGGCGCTTGGCGGCGCGCGGGCCGAGGATGGCGTCGCCGAGGCGGCGTCGGGGTTGGGTCACGGCACGTCTCCTTGCTGCACACCCCATACCGTTCGGCCGAACCATGGATTTTGTTTGGTCGTCGGGCCGGCGTGCGAGGCATGTCCGCCAACGGTATCGGAGGGGGATCGTGTCCACGGAACGCGGGCTTGCCCATGGCGTGGCCAGGGGCAAATGGGGTAAGCATGGGCCGGCGCCGACGCCTGGATGACAGACCCATGGTCCGGCATCATCCCGCCCACAGCCGATCCGGAGGGCCATCGTGACCGACCCCCTGCCCGAGTCTGACCGTCCCGTTGCCACCGCCGAACCGCCGCCACCGGTCCTGGGCCGTGGCCTGGCGGGCGTGTTGGCGGTGCTGGGGGCCGGCGGCCTGCTGGTCCTCGTGGACCTTCTGGGGGCTTTGGTGGCCGGCCATGCCGGGGCCATGGGCGGCGGTGGCCTGTTGGCGGCGCTGCCCGCGCCCTTGGGGACGTGGCTGGCGCCGCCGCCAACGCACCTGGGCAGCCCGGTCGGACTGGCGGCGCTGACCGCGCTGGCATTGCTGGTGGCGAGTTGTGGTCATGGCGTGGCCCGGGGCGACGTGGCGCGCGCCGCCGGGACCCTGGACCTGTTGGCGCTGCTGGCGGTGGGCGTGGCCTGGGCGCCGCTGGCCGGCGTCGTGGTCGGCGGCCAAGCGCTGTTCCTGGCCCTTGCGGGCTGGATCAACCGGGGGCGGGGACCCGAGGGCGGCGCGCTGGTGCCCGGGGTGACCCAGGCGGCTCGTTTGCTTGGGTTGGTGGCCGCGATCCTGCTGGTCGCGACGACGCCGCCGGCGCTGGCGGTGACGGTGCTGGTGGCGGCGCT
>JANQGN010000227.1 GCA_028277295.1 Rhodospira sp. | reverse complement strand
GAACCCACGGGACGGTCTCCCGTCCGCCGGTTTTCAAGACCGGTGCCTTAAACCGCTCGGCCACCCATCCATGTTCGACGCAGGCCGGGCCACGCGATGAGTGGTCCGGCGGCGGTGGCGCCTTCACATTGGCGCGCGTGCCGTGGTGCCCTTTCTGTCTGAGGCGCACGGTCGGGTCAATCCCCCTACCCAAACACGTCAGGCCACCGGCGAGCTCCGCGACCACGATTTGAGGTGCATCAATGCGCCCCTCGGGCAACCGATTACACCAGCCTCCAGACATCCATTCCCTGCCGCCCGAGCCAAAGGATCGTCCCATGCCGCCCCCGATCGCCCCGATCCCAGAGGCCGCCAAGGTCACCCATCGGCGGATCCGCGCCACCGGCGCCCGGACACCGTTGCTGGCTGCCGCCGCCGCGGGCGCCATCGTCACCCTCGCCGTGGGAACCGTCGCCCCCACCGCACGGGCCGAGGAGCCAGCGACCCTGCGCCTGAGCGTTCCGGGGATTCAGTCTGACAAGGGATCCGTGATCGTTCAGGTGTACGGGGCAGCCGATGGCTTCCGTGATCCCGCCCACGCCATTGCCCAGACCGCCGCCCCCGCCCGGCCAGGGACCCTTGAGATCGTCCTGGACGGGCTTCCCCCTGGACGCCGCGCCGTGATCCTGTATCACGATGAAAACGGCAACGGAGCGCTGGACCGCTTCCTTGGCATGATTCCCACCGAAGGCTACGGGGTGTCCAATGATCCGGCGCTTTCCGGCCCCCCGTCCTTTGACGAGGCCGCCTTTGCCTTGCCGCCGGGCGAGACCCGCCTGCGGATCACGGTGCAGTACTAACACACGCTCACCCATTTTTGTATACAATCGACAAGCCACACGCCTCGCGCGCAATAACCAATCGGTTCGAAATTTGTCTCCCCGTCCACACGGCATCTGGTGTAGTGTAGGACGTGGCGACAAGTGTGGTCCCAGCGCGCCAGGACAAGAGGTAAAGACAATGCCAGCGATTCCGGAGTCCACGTGCCAGGCTGTTCGGCGCGCGTACGAAGGTGTCATGGGGGAGTATGTTCGCGACGATTCCATCGCGTTCGAGGCCGGGGTGATGGTCTATTGCCACTTGCATCCCGACACCGCTGAACCGACCGCCCGTGACCATGTCGCGCAGGTGATCGCTGACAGCGTGGGCCGCGCCGGCCTCGACTGGGTGAGTCACCGCTCGCCCTGATCCCCCCGTCCCGGCCTGCTCAGGATGTCGCCATGGGCGCGACGGGCAGGCCGGTGAACATGTCTGGTCGGCACCCCGTCTTTCCGGGCTGCCCGTCCGCCGACTCCAGCTGTCGCCATACCAGCTGTCGCCATGAAGGATGCCAAACCGGCTCATGCCTCCTGTTCTGCCACGGAAGGTCCCGCACGGATCCCTGAACACCCAGCCGACCGATACGGCCGTTGACCTCACCGACGCAACCCCAGCCGACGCCGACGCCATTCTGGCCGTCTACGCCCACCACGTGCGCGCCGGCACCGCCACCTTCGAGACAGAGCCCCCCTCGACGCAAGAGATGGTCCGCCGGATCGCCACGGTGCAAGACCAGAACTTGCCCTACCTGGTGGCCCGTGACACCCGCTCCGGTCCTCATAGATCCGGCATGATGTTGGGGTACGCCTATGCCGGCCCGTTCCGGACACGCGCCGCCTATCGCCATACCGTGGAGGACAGCATCTACCTCGCGCCGGAGGCCGTCGGGCGGGGCCTGGGCACGCGCCTGCTGGCGGCGCTCATCGAGCGCTGCCAGGCGCGCGGCGACATCCATCAAATGATCGCCGTCATCACCAGCCCGGGATCGGAGGCTTCGGAGGCTCTGCACCGGCGCCTGGGCTTTCGCGTCGTCGGCACCCTGACCCAGGTGGGTCGCAAACACGGCCAATGGCTGGACACCATCTACATGCAGCGGGCCATTGGCGGCGGCCCTCCATCAGGGGCCTAGGGCCTGTTGCGCGATTTCTGAGAGCCCGTCCGGAAAGTCTCGGGAGCCTCGATATAGTGCGTTCTTGCACCCAAATTGCATGCCGTATGTGGTGTTTTGCAAGGCTTTCCGGACAGACGCTGAATCGCCCAGCATGCTCTAACAATTTGTTTTTCAAGCAAATCGTCCCCAAAAGATCTTCCAGGGCGATCCGTGCCGGATCGCTCGGCATTTGCCCTAGAACCGCCGCTGAGCCAGTTCGCGGATCAGGAAGTCGCGAAACACCTCCACCTTCTTCGAATGCCGCAATTCCTCGGCATAGACGAAGTAGATGGTCACCTCGGGTCCACGGATATCAGGCAGCACCTTGACCAGGTTGCCGGCCTCCAGGTTGAAATAGTCCGGCAAGGCGGCGATGCCGAGTCCGCTCTGCACCGCCCGGAACATACTGTAGATGTTGTTCACCCGAAGCATCGGGCGACGTGGATTGCCGGGCGTGGCGCCGGCCTCCATCAGCCAGTTCATGCGCTCCACCGGCGGGCGGAACTTTTCGCCGTAGATAATGATGTTGTGGTTGTCCAGATCCTCGGCTGACCGCGGGATGCCGTGCTGCTTGATGTACTCGGGCGCGGCGAAACAGTGGTAGTGCATGGTGATGAGTTGACGCTTGACCAGGTCGGGCTGGCGCGGCGGCATGAAACGCAAGGCCACGTCGGCTTCCCGCATGGCCAGGTCAAGCTCGCTGTCATTGAGCACGATGGTCAATTCGATGTCCGGATAGCGCTCCAGGAACTTCTTGACCCGGGGCGTCAGCCACAACGACCCGAAGGCAACCGTGGTGGTGATGGTGAGCGGCCCTTGCGGCCGCTCCCGGGTTTCCCCAAGGCGTGCCTCGACCATGGCCAGCTTGGCGAACACCTCGTGCACGGTGCGATAGAGCATCTCCCCGGCCTCGGTGGGAATCAGCCCCCGGGCGTGCCGGTGAAACAATGTCACGCCAAGGCTTTCCTCCAAGGCGCTGATCTGCCGGCTGACCGCCGACTGACTCAGATTGAGGGTTTCCCCCGCGTGGGTGAAGCTGCCGGCATCCGCCACCGCGTGGAACACCCGCAGCTTGTCCCAATCCATCGCGCCACCCCGCGCTGGCATCGCCGTACTCCCCTGTTCCCCGGGGCCGTCCCCCGGTTTCGTTTTTATACCAGCGGTCCATGGGATGGGCCCGCCGGTCCGTTCATGGCCGGTCCGCGCCCCAGCGCGGCTCCCGAGGGGGCGCACCGGCCGACGCCAGACCCCGGGAACTCGCCATCGGCCGCACACAGGGGCCGTGGGCATGGCCGTTCCGCGCCACCGTTCCTGTCGCGCGGACACCGCTGTCCGTCCCGTCGACACCGTGTCTGTCGGGAGGGTCCATTCGGCCTTGTCCGGAAGCCGGGATCAACCCCAATCGGCCGCCAGCACACACCGGCGTGTCGGAAAATGGGGGCGGAAACACCGCCGCCCCCACCCCCACCCCCGCCGTCGCCCAGATGGCCCGGTCACGCGGCCTGGCGAACGGTTCCATGGGCGACAAGGAAGCGATCGGCCTCCAGCGCCGCCATGCAGCCGGTGCCGGCGGCCGTCACCGCCTGGCGGAACACATGGTCCTGAACATCCCCGGCGGCAAACACACCGGGCACGGTGGTCGCCGTGCTGTCTGGCTTGGTCACGATATAGCCGATGTCGTCCATATCCAGTTGCCCCGCGAACAAGGCGGTGTTGGGCGTATGGCCGATGGCCACGAACACACCGTCCACCGCCAGGTCCGACACGGCACCTGTCTTGACATGGCGCAGCCGCACGCCGGTCACCCCCGGCGGCATGCCACCGCCCAGGACTTCGTCGACCACGCTGTCCCAGACGCAGGTGATCTTGGGGTTGGCGAACAGCCGCTCTTGCATGACGCGCTCGGCGCGCAGGCTATCGCGGCGGTGCACCAGCGTCACCTTGCTGGCGTGGTTGGTCATGTAGATGGCCTCCTCGACGGCGGTGTTGCCGCCGCCGATGACCGCGACCTCCTTG
>JANQGN010000193.1 GCA_028277295.1 Rhodospira sp. | reverse complement strand
CAAATCCACGGTCCGACCCCGCCGCTGGCCGGGGGTGGCCACCCCCGGCCAGCGGCTCAATCTTGCCGATCGAGCCGACCCGAACCATAAGACAAGCATGTCGCGTGATTTCTGAATCGCCCAACATGTTATAGTGATTTGTTTTTCAAGCGAATCGTCCCCAAAAGATCTTCCAGGGCGATCTGTGCCAGATCGCTCGGGATGTGCCCTAGGCCGTGGGGCCGCCCCCACCTGTTCCTCCCTTAAAGCCCCGCAAACGCCGCGGTCGCCCGCCGCGTCGTGCCACGCGCGCGTGACGTTCCCGAGCCCGCGTTCCATATCATTTGCACACCGATTCTCGGTATTTAACCCGCATTTCTCACCGCCGCGAGGCCGTGACGACGGGTGTCGGCTTGGCAGGCAAGGAGCCGCGCGCGGTTCGATGCGTGAACCTCATGGCAGGTTGACACGGCCGACCGGCCGCCCTGCCTTGTGGTGGCGCGACCATCACGCCGCGAAGAGTCTTGCTCATGGCGGCGTGGTATCAGGTTCCCACGCGTCGGCTCAGGACAGAGCGCAACGAGGCGAGATCGGCAAAGCCCGACACGGTCTCGATCACGCCGCCACTGTCGAACACCACCACCCGGTCGGCGCTGACGATGGTGTTGGGGCGGTGGGCGACGATCACCACGGTCTTGCCCCTGCACGCCTCCGCCAGGGCGGCCCGGATCTCGTACTCGTTGTCCGGGTCGAGGGACGCCGTGGCCTCGTCAAGCAACAGGATGGGCGCGTCCTTGAGGATGGCGCGAGCGATGGCGATGCGCTGCCGCTCACCGCTGGACAACGTGCCGCCGCCCTCGCCGACCACCGTTTCATATCCGTGTTCCAGGGCCATGATGACGTCGTGACAGCGCGCGGCCCGGGCCGCCGCAACCAACTCTTCGTCCGACGCGTTGGGCTTGGCGAGCCGGAGGTTGCCGGCGATCGTGTCGTTGAACAGCACTGTGTCCTGGAAGACGATGGAGACGAGGCGTTCGCGCACCGGTGTGGGAATGTCACGCAGATCGGCTTCGCCGATACGGACGTGTCCCGCGTCCACGTCCCACAGCCGCGCGATCAGGTTCAGCGCGGTGCTTTTGCCCGATCCCGACGGGCCGACCAGGGCGTGGACGCGCCCGCCCTCCAGGGCAAAGGATACGTTCCGCAGGGCGGGGCGGTCGCCGTAGGAAAAGCTGACCTGCTCGAAGGCGATATTCAGCGAGGTCGGCACGTGGGGGGTCTTCGGCTCGGGCAGCACGGGCAGATCCAGGATCGTGCCCACCCGGCGCATGGACCGTTCGAGCAGCCTTCCATACGCCACCAGGTCGAAGGCATCGGCGATCGGCCCCAGGAAGGCCACGCCGAACACCAGAAACAGCAGAAAGCGGTCCGGTCCCATGTCTCCCTGGACCATCAGCGCCCCGCCGACCAGCACGACAAGGGCGAAGGCGGCGTCCAGCACCGCTGAACCGGTGCCGACGGCCGGGGTCAGGCGCCCCACCGTGGCGATGCTCACCCGCCGGTGTTGCTCCAGTGCCTCGGATAGGGCGGTGAATCGGTCGCCGCCCAGCCCCAGGGAGCGAAGGGTGGCCATACCCTGGATGTAGTCCAGCAGGCGGCCGCCGAAGGCCTCGAGCGAGATCACCAAGTCTTGCCACACCTCTCGGTAGCGCCGGTCCCCCCAGGCCAGGGTGATGGCGAACACCGGCAGGGTGCCCGCGAGTGCCAGGGTCAGCCGCCAGTCAATCACCGCCAGGATGGCGAACGCCACGGCTGGACCGACCAGCGCCCGTATGACCTGGGACGGTGGCGTCACGAAATTGGTCTCGGTGGCGTGCTGGGTGAGGGCCGCCTCGATCACGGCGGTGTTTCTGGACAGGATCTCGCCCAGGGGCACCCGGCGGAGATGCGCGCCGATGCGGCGTTGCAGCGCCGCGACGGCGCCGGTCTGAACGCGCCACAGGGTGCGGTTGGCCTTCACATTGACGACCGCCTGAACGGCCAGGCACGCCAGCACCACGGCGGAGTATACCGCCAGCCTCCCGGGGGACAGGGTTCCGGCGAAGGTGTCATGCAGGGCCATGAAGGTCACGAACACCGGCGTTCCCATGAACATGCTCTCGACGAACAGCAGAGGCAGCGCCCGCCGCAAGAGCGTTCGTTTCATGGGGCCAGCCAGTGTCAGGAACAGCGCCAGCGGTTTCAGCCGCGACAACGACGGGCCGGCCGGAGTCTCGGCGTCTAGCGTTTCGGTTTCGAGGGACGCCGACGAGGCCAGGGGCGGAATGACGGAGGTGATCTCGGGCCGCGCCGCCGGTGCCGGGGTGTCGTCGGTGGGGAGTTGCCACGACGCCACCGCCTCGTACTGCCGCCACAACCGTGTGTACCCCGGGCAGCTGTCCAGCAGCGTGTCGTGATCGCCCTGAGCCCGCACCTGACCGGTCTCCAGGTACAGGATCCGATCGGCGGTGCGGATGGTCTCCAGGCGATGGGCGATGGCGATGACGGTCCTGTTCCGGGCCAGTTCCCGCAGGGCCTCCAGGATCAGGGCTTCGTTCTCCGGATCCAGGGCGGCGGTGGCCTCATCCAGAATGACGACGGGAGCGTCCTTCAGGATGGCGCGGGCGATGGCCACCCGCTGGCGCTGTCCGCCGGACAATTGCCGACCTCCTTCGCCAACCGGCGTGTCGAGCCCCTGCGGTAGATCGGCCGCGAAATCGAGAACACGGGCGCGCCACGCCGCGTCCTCCACCTCCTCCGGGGTGGCGTCCGGCCGGCCGGCAAGGATGTTGGCTCGCACCGTGTCGTTCAGCAGCCAGGCGTCCTGAAGCACCAGGGCGAGACGGCTCATCAGGTCGTCCGGCGCGATGTCGCGTACATCGACGCCGCCCAGGGTAACGCGACCGGTGTCCACATCCCAGAAGCGGGCGATCAGGCGAGCGATGGAGGTCTTGCCGGACCCGGACGGGCCGACGATGGCGGTGAAGCGCCCCTCCTCGGCGGTAAACGCGACATCGCGCAGCACAGCCCGATCCGCATAGGCGAAACCCACGCCCTCGAACCGTATGGCGGCGCCGGCCGGTGTCTTCGGTGCGTCGGCGAGCGGGAGGGGGGCCGCGCCCAGGATTGTGTCTATGCTGGCCGCCGCCATCTTGATGCGCCAATAGAATGTGCCGCCCGCGAACAGCAGTTTCATGGCCGAGGCGTTGATGCCCATGCCCATCATCAGGAACAGGGCGAAGGTGGCCGGGCTCACCGATCCGGCCAGCAGGAGTGCACCGCCGACCGGCAGCAGCACCAGGATGTTGCCGCGCAGCCCGGCGTAGATCAGGCTCATGGGCACCAGGGCGGCGGTGCTGTAGCGTTCGCCGACGCTCGCCACGGTGTCGATGGAGTCTCGCAGCTCCTTATAGTGGGCTTCCGACCTCAGGAACGCGCGGATCACCTTCATCCCCTGCACGTACTCGATGGCAACGCTCTTGAGCCGGGCCAGGGCCAGGAAATGCGCCTCGCTGTGCGGCTTGGTCAGGCGCAGGGTCAGCGGATAGAGGGCCAGGAGCAGCGGGAACATGACGATGGAGGCCAACGCCAGCCGCCAGTCGATCAAGGCAAGAAACGCCGCCGAGAGCAGCGGCACCGCCACCCCCGCCGACAAGTCCGGGATGGCGTGGGCGATGGCCTCCTCGATCTGTTCCACGTCCTCGGCGACCGTTTTCTTCAGGGTTCCGGCCGGATGGGCGGAGAAGAACCCGAGCGGCAGGTCGTTGAAGCGGGCGATCAGGCGGCGCCGGAAGTCGTGAAGGATGCCGAAGGCGGCCACGTGCGACAGATAGGTGGACACCATCATCAGCGCTGCCTTGGCGACGACGGCCCCCACGATCACCGTGGCCCAGAAGGCCGAGTCCGGAAGGGTCAGCGCCCCGTCGCCCACCGCCAGCACTATGCGATAGGCGGCGTAGAACGGGGCCAGGCCGCAGGCCGTTCCGAGAACGGCTGTCACCACGGACAGCAGCAGCAACCAGCGCTGCGGCGCGAGCGTACGCAACATGGCGGGATCCTTCCAAGCCACGGGGGACGAGAGTGTTCGAAACGGGTGCTGGTCGTCAGAGCCCGTCCGGAAAGTCGCGGGAACCGCAACATAGTGTGTGCCTGTGCCCGAATCGCACGCCGTATGTGGTGTTTTGCAAGGCTTTCCGGACAGACACTCAGAGCCGGATCACCACATCACGCTCATGCCCAACCCCATCACGCGGCCGCGCCCGACCATCACCGTGCGGGTGTCGGTCGTGTACTGCGACCCGAAGAACTCCGGGTGTTCGCCCAGCGCATTGCGGACGAAGCCGTAAAGGCGGACGGTGTCGTTTTCCCAGCCGAGTTGCAGATCAACGATATGGTAAGGATCGAGCGCGAAGGCGTTGGCGACATCGGCCTCGCGGTCGCCGACGAACTGATAGGAGGCGGAACTAAAGAAATCGCCGGGCAGGTCGATGACGTCCGCGGTCAGGCTATACTGAATGCCGGCATTGCCCGTGAACCGGGGGACGTTCGGCACACGGTGGCCATCCTCGGCGCCCGTCATGGTGCCCTCGGCCACGTTCTCCAACTCGCTGTGGGTGAACCCCAGGCCCCCGTTGACCTCCAGGCCCGGCGCCAGCAGGGCACGGGCCTCGACTTCGAAGCCGTACGTGGCGTAGTCCTGGTTCTCGAAATAGTAGACGTAGGTGAACGGGTCGAAGGTCGTCAGCTGGCCGTCCGAGACCTCGTTGTAGAACACGCTGGCGTCCAGCCTAAGCCGCTGGTCCAGGAGGCTGGCGTGAACGCCGGCCTCGTATGTCCAGGTGGTGGACGGTTGGAACGGCTCTTCCGGCCGTCCGGAGGGCGCATTCACCGAGAACCGGTCAAAGCCACCGGATGAGTAGCCGTGCGCGACCGATGCGTATGTCATGACCTCTGGCGTCCAGTCGTAGGACACCGCCATCCGGCCCGTCAGGTAGGTGTCCGCGAAGTCCTGGTTCTGACTGAAGCGGGGCACATTGCCGGGAAAGCCATTCGAGACGTAGGTCGACCGCATGTCCTGGACGTCATGCGCGACCCGCACGCCGCCCGACACCGTCAACCCCTCCAGAAAAGGCATGGGGACCGAGATATCACCGAAAGCGGCAAACGTTTGGGACTCAATTTCGATGTCGTAGGTGCCGTTGAGGGTGGAGAATAGATTGTTTTGCTGTTCGCGATCCTGATCAAAGTCCGACCTGAAGTAACTGACGCCGACAACCCAGTCCAGCGTCTGCTCTTCGGGGGAATTCAGACGAATTTCTTGCGTGAGGATCCGCTCGCTTTCCCTGGTTTTGGTATAATCGACAGATGGGTCATTGAAGGACTCGAAGGGCATATCCAGCCAGTGATTGAACAGGTAGGCGTCTGTGGTATCCGCCACGCTATCCATGTTGATGAACTGCAAGCCCGAGACCGAGGTGACCGTGAACAGGTCGAAACGCTTGGAGATTTCAAGCGTCGTCTCCAGAGACTCCCGGTTCCCTTTTGGCGTGATGTCGGTGGCGGTGGTGGGGTACCCCGGTCCGTCCCGCAGCATGTACACCGGATCCGTCCGCCGTTCGCGGTTGAACGCGACGGCGAGCGTGGCCTCGAGGTCGAACCCGGGGGTCAGGCGGAGGGTGCCCCGGCCAGCCGTGATTTCCGTGGCGCCCTCGTCCTTGCCGGTCACGGTGTTGTCAATGTCGCCGTCGAAATCCTGGTAGCGCACGATGGCACGCCCCGCCAGGATGTCGGGAGCCAGCCATCCCGCAGCCAGAACCTCACCCAGGCGATAGCCATCCGTTCCCACCTCCCCGGTGACCCGGAACTCGGTTTCGCCGTCCGCCGGTACGGTCACCACATTAACGGCGCCGCCCAGCGCATTGCGCCCGAACAGGGTGCCTTGCGGACCGCGCAGCACCTCCACGCGCTCCACGTCGAGGAGCGTGGGGGAGAACCCGAACGATGAGGTGGGAACACCGTTGGTGGAAAAGCCAATGGTTGTATCCAGTGAATTGAGGGGACTGCCAAGAGGCCCAATCCCGCGCATGGTCCCGAAAGAGTTGCCGGGCTGGGCGTAGTCAACGAAGTTGAAGTTCGGTGTTTGGCGGGCGACGTCGGCGCCGGGGTTGAGGGTGGAGGTCGGAAAGTCGAAGCCGTTGATGACCGTGATGCTGCCCGGGACATCTCCTTCTTGCTCGTTGCGTTTGCGGGCCGTCACGGTCACGGGGTCAAGCACCGTCACGCGGTCGACGGCGGCCGATTGCGCCTCTTGCGCGCTGGCAAGGGTGTGCGGACCAGCGGTCAGAGCCATTGACAGACAGGTCGCCGCGCCGACGCTGGCAGTGTGCCTCTTCATGATTGCCTACGCTCCATGCGAGATCGGAGAAACCGATGTGTGCGTCCGGGGGCCTTGGGCACACAAGCGCGAGCGTCATGGAAGGGCCGGGGCATCGCAACGCGTCCGGCTTTTGCGAAATTGGGAAAGTGTTTCGTGAAACCAGACACAACAGCGCGATGCGCGTGTGTTCGAGCTGTCCGCGCCTTTCGCGGGTTTGGTCGTCAGCGGGTGTAACGGGGTTCGGCGCTGGGCGGATACCCGAAGTGCCGGCGATAGGCGGTGGCGAATGCCCCGGGATTACCAAAGCCGACCCGATAGCCGATCTGCGAGACGGGTTGGGCCTGGGTTCGCAGAAGAGTCTGCGCCAACTCCAGCCGCTGGCGACGGACGCAAACCCGGATTGTCTCGCCGAACACCGCGCGGAAGTGCGCCGAGAGCGTTGTTATGTTGGTTCCCAGCTGCCGGGCCAGGACGGCCAGGGTTGGCGGATCGGCCAGGCTTTCGTCAAGGATCCGGCGCGCCGCGTGGACGCGCTCGATGTCGGCAGGCGCCAGGCGGCGGGCTGCGCTGGTGCGCGCCGGCAGCAGTTGGGACCCGATGTCCGCCAACAGGGCCAAGGTGCAGGCTTCGAAGTGAAGGCGGGAGAGCGCTCCCTCATACGGGCAGTTCAGCATGTCGAGGGCCGCCGCCAGAGCCCGGCTGCTCGGCGGCAGATGACGGACACTCGGTGCGTCCGACACCATGGCGGGAAGAACGGCGAACACGTCATCCCCATACGTCTCGGCCATGGCCTCAAGATGGTCCCGGGTGACGGTGACCCCGACGCTGGCGCATCGCACACCAGCGCGATGATGGCCCACGCACCGTGCCGGGTCTCCAAATGTCATCAACACCGGGCAAAAGGGGCGGATCTCGACGTCGCCGCAATGGTCAACGGTGACGGGCGCCGCCGTCTCGCCAACGACAATACCGATATACAGGGACGGCGGGGTCTCGATCTCAACACGCGTATCGGCGCGGTAGCGGAGGTCGCAGAGCGAAGCGCGAAGACCGGACCGGAGGTCCCTGGACACAAGGCGTCCGTGACAGGTGTTCTCCGTCGCGTCTCCGGCCATGGGGTTCTCTCTCCGAGCGGGTTCACGGGTGGACGAGACCGCTCCAACAAACGACGGAACCAATAAGTGATAGTGACAATCATTCGCATAAAACTCAATCGTCTTCCAGAGTATCCGTGTTGATCAAGCGGCTTTTGGCATCCATGAACGCCCTGCCTTGAGCAGGGCGTTTGCCAGGACGACGAGCTTTCGCATGATGGCGGTG
>JANQGN010000176.1 GCA_028277295.1 Rhodospira sp. | reverse complement strand
CGACGGCATGGACCTGGTCGCCGACCTGGAGCGGGACAACGCCATTCGCGTCCAGGTGCTTCGCGGCGAGGACGAGGCCCGCCGGGCGGCCGAGGGTGTGCTCTGCGCCGTGCCCGCCGCCGAGGGCGTTGTCGCCGACCTGGGCGGCGGCAGCCTTGACCTGGTCTGGGTCGAGGGCGGCCGGTTCAAGGACACCGCCAGTTTTCCGCTGGGATTGCTGCGGTTGCACGAGGCGTCCGGCGGCGACCGCGTAACGGCCGATGGCATCCTGGATGACGCCTACGCCAGCCAACCGTGGCTGAGTCGCGCTGGGGGCGAGGCGGTCTATGCGGTTGGCGGCGCCTGGCGCGCCCTCGCCAGGGTCTGCATGGTCCGGGTGGGATATCCCTTGCATGTGCTGGACAACTTCACCGTCAGCGCGGTGGACGCGCGGCCGCTGCTGGCCTGGGTGGCGGAGGCGGCGCCGAAGGACCTGCTGCAGGTCCCGCGTCTCAGCAAGAAACGCGCGCCCATGTTGCCCCTGGCGGCCGCGGTGCTGGGGCGCCTGGTCGACGTGGTCCGGCCCCGCCGCGTGGTCTTCTCGGTCTACGGGGTGCGCGAGGGGCAGTTCATGCACACCCTTCCGGACGCCCTGCGCCGGCAGGATCCCTTGCTGGCCTCCATGAAGATGATGGCGCGCGAGGCCGGCCGCTTTCCCGCGCACGGGGACGAGGTGGCCACCTGGATGGAGCCGCTGTTTCCCGCCGAGCCGCCGGATCTGGCCCGCATGCGCCATGCCGCCTCGCTGATCGGCGATATCTTCTGGAGCGAGCATCCCGACTATCGGGCGGAGCAGGCCTTTAACCGCATGTTGCGCCTTCCCTTGATGGGGCTGAATCACCGGGACCGGGCCGCCCTGGCGCTGGTTGTGTATCATCGTTATGGGGGCGATTCCGACGCACCGATTGTTGCTCAAGGGGAAACCCTGCTGGACGATCCGGCGCGTGTGCGGCGCACGCGAATCATAGGAGCGGCGTTGCGCCTGGCGCACACCCTGAGCGGTGGTGCGCCGGGCATTCTGGGGCGTACACGGCTCGCCCGCGACTTGTCGGGACACCTGACGTTGACGGTACCGGCCGGCGATCCCCTGTATGATCCGGTGTTCGTTGTCCGCCGCCTGGAAAAGCTGGCGCGGGTTCTGGACGTGGAGCCAATGGTGGTGACCGAGCGATGACGGGTCTCCATCGGTTCGACGAGGCGCCCTGGCCGCGCGTCCAGGACGGACCGCCGAAACGGGTCGGTGCCGCCGGGGTCTCGATATGCGCCTATCGCGGCACCGCCTCCGCGCAGGGGCTTTTTCTCGTTGCGCGCGTGATCATGGATCCGCCGGGCGGTCCGCTGCCTGAGCGGAACCGGCATGGTCGCGACCCGGCTGATCTGGGTCGCCATGTGCTGCGCCGGGGATTGCCCGGCGCCGTGGTGCGGGCGCAGTTCGAAGGCCAGGTTCAGGACGCGGTCGCCGACGCCGATGGCTATGTTCACGTTCACCTGCGCCCGGACCGGCCGCCACCGCCTGGGTGGCGCCCGGTCGACCTGTCCTTGCGGCGCCCGGCGATCGGCTCGGCGCGGGGAACGGGGTTTGTCTGGGTGCCACCGGCCACCGCGCGTCACCTGGTTATCAGCGATATCGACGACACCGTGGTGTTCACCGGTGTGGCCAACCGGGCGGCCATGCTGTGGCGTCTGTTCGTGGCCGGCGCCGACCAGCGCCGCGCGTTCGCTGGGGTAGCGCGGCTTTACGGCGCGTTACACATGGGCGCGGGCGGGCCGTCGGCATCGGCCGACAATCCGGTGGTCTTCGTCTCGCGCGGGCCTTGGGGCCTGTATGATATCCTGGGCGAGGTGTTCCACCGCGACGGCATCAGCGCCGCCATCGGTGGCGACCCGGTCCTGTTGCTGCGGGAATGGGGGATGAGCCTGCAGAGCCCCTTGCCCCGGCGGGCGCCGGAGCATAAGCGGGGCCTGATCGACGCGGTGATGGCAGTGCATCCCACGCTGCCTGTGGTGTTGGTCGGTGATAGCGGTCAGCGCGATCCAGAAACGTATGCGAGCATCGCGCGGGCCTGCCCCGGGCGCGTGGCGGCCATCTTGATTCGCGATGTGGATGGCCGCGCGTCGCGGCGGCGGGCCCTGGGCCGGCTTCAGGCGCGGCTGGATCACCAGGGTATTCCCTTGCTGGTGGCCGCAAACAGCGACGCGTTGCGTCATCGAGCGGTCATGCTTGGTCTCGCCGCGGCCGTGTCTGGCGGGGCACCGGCGGAACCATCACAAGGCCCTTCGGCGAGCCGGTCGGTCGGGTGACGGGAACGGTGGTCACCTGGTCGGCGCCGGAGGTGTTTTGCGATCGCATCTGCTCGTGAAGGCGTGTCAGGCAGAGCGACACATGGGCTTGGGTTGGGCAGGCGCGTGTGCAGGCGCGCGATGACAGGGCCGCGCGTAGCGCCGCCGTCACCACGTCTTTGGCGGCGGCATCGGAGGGGACGGCCGCGATGGCGGCCAATTGGGCACTGATGAAGTCACATTGGGACTGTCCGCACGCCTTTTGCACGAACAACAGACGCAACAGGTCTTTTCGGACACTGGTCCTATCGTCGGTGAAGCGCATGAACCTCTCCGCCGAGGAACCGCGAGGGCGTCTTGGTCCACAAGGATCGGTAATCGTGTCCCATCGGTCATGGACCAAGACCGTTGAAACCTCTGGTCGGCTGCCGGTCACCGCGAAGCGGTGCATCTTCGCCCCGGGCACCGCGTCCTGGTACCAGACTTGACGATGCGGACACATACCAAACGTTCCGCGACCGACGCGTGACCAGCATCTACCGCTGATATTGTTTTACCATTCTGCGATCTTGGCTCGATGGGGTCAACCCAAGAAAGGCGATCGTCCTCCGGGTGCGACTAAAACGCGCACCAGGATGTCCCGCCGGTCATTGTGTCCCACACGGCCGCGAGGGAGTCCGCGCCCACGCTCCTGGCAGCGAGGCGTCAGGGCCACCGCATTTGAAGCGCGATGGTTCGGCTCTCCTGGGCGAGGGATCGCTCGAGATTTGCAAAAAAAGGAAGGGACGGTTTGGGAGGTTCCTCTCACAAGGAGCCCAGTGCCAAACGCGGGATTGGGGGCGGCAGTCCACAGGCGCTCGACTTAGTATCTGTCCGGAAAGCCTTTCAAAGCGCCACATACGGTATGCCGTTCGGGCACAAGAGCACAATATATAGAGGCTCCCGAGACTTTCCGGACGGGCTCGTAAAGCATCGTGGGTGATCTTGGATGCACCCACCATGCCCTAGCACTCTGACAGTCAAGCAAATATCGTCGTCGCGATCCGTGCCGGATCGCTCGGGATTCGCTCTAAGTGTCTGTCGGGAAAGCCATGCAAAACACCACATATGGCATGCGATCCGGGCACAGGCACACAGTATGTCGCGGTTCCCGAGACTTTCCGGACGGGCTCTAATGCGGCAACAAGGTGCCTTCGGTGTCCTCTGTCTCGATATTCTTCTTGAGCGCGGCGTCGGCGGCTTCCTCGTCGGCCTCGGTCCATTCGATGGGCGTCAACGGCTTGGTCAAGGCGTTCTGAAGCACCTCGTCGGCCGTGTGCACGGGCACGATGGTCAGACCCTTCTTGACGTTGTCGGGGATCTCCGCCAGGTCCTTTTCATTTTCCTGCGGGATCAGCACGGTGGTCAGGCCGCCGCGCAACGCCGCCAGCAGTTTTTCCTTCAAGCCACCGATGGGGAGCACGCGGCCCCGCAAGGTGATCTCGCCGGTCATGGCGATGTCCTTGCGCACCGGGATCCCGGTCAGGGCCGACACGATCGACGTGCACATGGCCACGCCGGCCGAG
>JANQGN010000132.1 GCA_028277295.1 Rhodospira sp. | reverse complement strand
CATCTGAAGGTCCGGCGGCCGGACCTGTGGACACTGCCGCTGACCTGCGAGAACACCAACACGCTGATCCCCGTTCTGTTGATCGTCTGCGAGGTGGTCGAGACCTTCATCGCCGACCAGGAGGGCTTCGCCGGCCCGCTGTCGGACCGCGCGGCGGTGACCCGGTTCATCTACCGGGACACCCTGCCCGGCGCCGTGGACAGCTTCGCCCAGCCCTTCGTGCTGCCGATCGAGGAGATCAAGGTCTTCCTGTCGCACGACGACCTGACGCCGCGCGACATCGCCACCGTCATCAATCCACCCGAGGCCACCCGGGCCCGACTGGGGCTGGGCCTGTCCGACGAGGCGTTCACCCAGATCATCACGCCGGCCGACGGGCTTGGGCGATTGCGCACGCTTTACGGGGTCGACTTCACCCAGGCGGGGCCGCTGATCGCCGCCTTCGAGCCCAAGCTGATGCACCCCAACACCGGCCTGACCCGCGAGGAGGTCGGCCGCGCCATCGAAACCGCCTTCGTTACCCGCAACGGCACCGACACCATTCGCATTCGCGGCCGCAAGCGCTCCGCCGAAAGCGTCCAGAACGACATGGAGGAGATCACCGGCCTGACGCGGGTGGCGCTGGACCGTCTGCGCCGGCTCACGCTGGCGGCGCGCGCCCTGGGCTGGAGCTTCGATCAGATCGACGTGACCCTGGAAGCGCTGATCGCCGCTGGCCGCGCCGACGCGGACCTGACGCCCCGCACGCTCGATGCGCTGGTGGGCGTCGATGCCCTGACCGAGCGGTTCCGTATCTCGCTGGAGGACGCGCTCTCCCTGGTCGCCCCCCTGCCCACGCGGCCGGTGACGGCGGAGGGCACCGCGCTGACCGACCGACTGTTCAACACCGCGCCCTACGCCGATGCGCCCGCCTGGCCTGACGCTGGGACGACCATCCTTCTGCCGGCCTTCGCGCCCGCCGGCACGCCCGTTCAACCCGAGGTCGCGAGGCTTCAGGCCGGCCTGCGGCTGGACGACGAGGGGCTGGCGCATCTGGTCCGCGCCCTGGCCCCGGCCATTGGCATCGACCCGGAGGCGGAAAGCGCCCCCGGCGTCCCGGACCTGCCCGCGCGCAGCCTGTCGGCGACCCTCGCCACCCTGAGCACGCTCTACCGTCACGCCCGCCTGGCCAAGCTGCTGAAGATCGACATGGCCGACCTGGGCCGCATTCTCGGCCTGACCCCGGGGATCGCCGGCGCGGCGGTGGCCGGATTTGCCGAGATCACGGCCCTGGCCGATTACGTGGCGTACCTGAAGGACGCCCGGCGGAGCGTCGATGACGTCAGCTTCATCACCGGGGGCGATCCCTCCGACCCGGCGCTTTATCCCGATGCCGCCGACCTGGCCCAGCAGCTCATCGAGACCGTCGCGGCGGAAGAGGCGCTGCTGTTCCCCGAGGCGCTGTTCACCACCCTGGACAGCGTGTCCGAGGCCACCTCGGCGGCCATCATCGCCGCCAATGGCGCGCTGACGACCGCCGTCGGCGATGCCTGGCGGCTGACGGCCGCCTATGCGCCGGCCGCCGTGCTCGCCCTGCCCGCCGACGACCTGGACGCGGGAATCGAGGTGCCAGCCGCCATCCGCGCCGACGCCAGCCCCCTGCATGCCCTGCTGGCGCCCTTGCACGCGCCCAACGTGATCGCCGCGCGCGCCGCCCTGTTGCTGCAAACCCGGCCGGAGGTCTTCGCCACCGCGACCCAGATGCTGGGGGTGGACCTGTCCACGGCGGCGGTCCTGGACAGCCTGACCGGCATCGCCCCGCCGAACACGCTGACCACCCTGCTCGCCGAGACGGCGCCGCTGTGCCTGATGATGTCCAGCGACGCCCTGACCCAGTCCCGGCTGGACTTCATTCGGGATCAGCGCACGGGGGTCTTCGACCTCGGCGACCCGCGCGCCGTCTCGACCCTGACCCTGCGCCGGGTGGATGCCTACGCCACCTGGGCCAAGGCCGCCGACAAGGGCGGCGTCGGCGCCAGCCTGGACGATGTCTTGCTCGCCTTCGCGCCGGCCACGGGCTTTGCCACCGCCGACCCGCCGGCCCTGGCCGCCGTGCTGGACTGCGACGTGTCGCTGTCGGACGCCCTGAAGACCACCCTCACCCTGCCGAACGATCCCTTCCAGGCCCTCGACGCCATGGCCACCGGCGTCACCATGGCCCGTCGCCTGGCCATCGGCGGCACCGCCTTCGCCCAGATGGCCTCCGCCGACTACGACACCCTGGCCGCCGGGTCGGAGGCGCTCCAGGCCGGTTTGCGGTCGCGCTACGAGACCATCGAGGAGTGGGAAGAGAAGGTCGAGGACTACCGCGACCGGGTCCTCTCCCGCCGCCGTGACGGGCTGGTCGCTTATCTGGTGGCCACCATCGGCGGGCAGTTCGACACCGCCGAGGACCTCTATCGCTACTTCCTGATCGACGGGCAGATGGAGGGCTGCGGCCGCACCTCGCGAGTCGTGTCCGCCAATTCGACCCTGCAACTGTACGTCCAGCGGGTCATGCTGAACCTGGAGCAGACGCCCCCCGGTCACGCGCGGCCCATGCATGTGTCGCCGACGCTGGTGGACGGCGAGGAATGGTCCTGGCGCAAGAACTACCGGGTGTGGGAGGCCAACCGCCGCGTCTTCCTCTACCCCGAGAACTACCTCCTGCCAGAGCTGCGCGACAACAAGTCGGAACTGTACGAGGCGTTCGAGGAGACCATCGCCTCCCAGGACATCAACGCCGACACCGTGCGCGATGCCTTCACCACCTACCTTCGCGGCTTCGATGCCCTGTCGCGCCTGAAGATCTCGGGCGCCTTCCACGAAAAGGACGGCGACGCCAAGCGCGACGTGTTGCACCTGTTCGGGGTCAGCGGCGACGATCCGCCCCGGCACTACTACCGCCGCGTCGAGAACTTCCAATACGGGGCCACCGAGCCCACGCGCGCCACCGACTGGACCCCGTGGCGGGAAATCGACCTCAAGATTCCCGCCACCAAGGTCAGCCCCATGATCCACCAGGGCCGGCTGTTCATTTTCTGGATCGAGGTGTCGACGACCCCGCGACAGAAAATCGAGGACGGCACCTCGGAGTTCGACGGCTACAATCACCGGTTCCGCCTGCTCTACTCCGTGCGGCGGCTTGATGGCACCTGGGCTGAGCCGCAGACCCTGAAGATGGACAAGCCGCCCTTCCATTTCGGCGACGGCGTCGTGGTGGACGCCCCCGCCTATGGCGCCGTCCACTATCAGGACGACGTCCCCCACCCGGAGGCGCTGGATGGCTACACCCTGTCGGGTTTCCCCTGGGACCGGGTCTATCCCGAGCACACGGATCGAAACCGCAACACCCTGACCATCCGGGGGCTCGACTACCGGGTGAACGCGGCCGTTGACTTCTATGAGATGCGGCTGGGGGACACGATCACCTCGGGCGTCGAGGACGTGCGGGTTCCCTGGATCGACCCGCTCTCGTCGTTGTTCATGCTGATCTTTGGCGCCCCCATCGGCTTTCCGTCCTCCAACATGCTGTGGTCGGAGAGAACCGGAGGCGACCGGGTGCTGCGCAAGGGCGCCCGTCCGGCCTGGCCGTTCTTCCTGCCCTATGCCACGGGCAGTCTGTTCATCAAGCGCGAGAACTACGAGACGATCAGCGACAACCGCGACGGTTACAACTTCATGCTGATCGGCACCGGCGACACGGCCGGCAAGATCATTGACGGCTGGACCTCCACCCTGACCAGCGAGATCGGCGCGAGCTTCGTCGGCCCGGAGGTGATCCGCTTCGACGACGCGGAGCCAGACCTTCAGGTGATCAACGGCTCACCCAACCACGCCATCATCGACGTGGAAGGGGCGCTGTTTAGCCTGATGGACAAGGCCGGCGCGGACGGCAAGTACCGCCTGGCGCGCCTGAACTCGTCGCTGGCCGAGGACATCGCGCGCACGCTCTTCAACCGGGGCGTGGACGCCATGCTGGACATCGAGACGCAGGAGGCCCTGGCCGAGCATGGCCTGCCCTTCGATGTCCGGAGCGCCGAGGTGGACGACGACCCCGCCAAGGTCGGCGAGGTTGACTATTCCGGCCCCATGGGCGTCTACCTGCAGGAAATCTATCTCCACCTGCCCATCACCATCGCCAAGGCGCTGAACGCGCAGGGCGATTTCGCCGAGGCAAGGGAGTGGTACCACAAGGTCTTCGACCCCACCGCCGCCGACGAGATCACCAACATCCCGCCGGGCCTGAGCCCCGAGGACGAAGAGCGTCGCAAGCTTGACCGCGTCTGGCGCTACCGCCGCTTCCGGGGCCGGGACGTCACCTCCATGCGCGATATCCTGGAGGACGAGGCCGCCCTCGAAATCTACCGCAGCGATCCATTCAACCCGCACGCCATCGCCCGCACCCGCGTCAGCGCCTATCAGAAATACGTTGTCCTGTCCTATATCGACAACCTTCTGGACGAGGCCGACGCCCTGTTCGCGACGGACATGCGCGAGCAGATCAACGAGGCGGTGCTGCTTTACGTCACCGCGCTCGACATCCTGGGACCGCGCCCGCAGAAGCTGGGCGACTGCGGCGAGCGGATCGGTGGCGGCCTGAGTTACGAGGACCTGGAGGACCACATCGCCGG
>JANQGN010000719.1 GCA_028277295.1 Rhodospira sp. | reverse complement strand
GGATACGGCGGAAATTGGTCAGGTCCTCTCGGTCGGCGACGGAATTGCCCGCATCCATGGCCTGGACAACGTCCAGGCCGGCGAGATGGTCGAGTTCCCCGGCGGCGTCAAGGGCATGGCCCTGAACCTTGAGGATGACAACGTCGGCGCCGTGATCTTCGGCGAGGACACCGGCATTAAGGAAGGCGACGTCGTCAAGCGCACCGAGGCGATCGTGGACGTGCCCGTTGGCATGGGCCTGCTGGGCCGCGTGGTCGATGCGCTGGGCAACCCCATCGACGGCCTGGGCCCGGTCACCGACGTGGAGCGCAGCCGCGCCGACGTGAAGGCGCCTGGCATCGTGCCGCGCAAGTCGGTGCACGAGCCCGTGCAGACCGGCATCAAGGCCATCGACGCCCTGATCCCCATTGGCCGCGGCCAGCGCGAACTGATCATCGGCGACCGCCAGACGGGCAAGACCGCCATCATCCTGGACACCATCCTCAATCAGAAGGATGTGAACGCCAAGGCCAAGGATGAGAGCGAGAAGCTCTATTGCATTTATGTGGCTGTCGGCCAGAAGCGCTCGACCGTGGCCCAGGTGGTGAAGACCCTCGCCGATAACGGCGCCCTGGACTACACCATCGTTGTCGCCGCCACCGCCTCGGAGCCGGCGCCGCTGCAGTACCTGGCGCCCTACGCCGGCTGCACCATGGGCGAGTGGTTCCGCGACAACGGCAAGCACGCTGTCATCTTCTATGATGACCTCTCCAAGCAGGCCGTCGCCTATCGTCAGATGTCGCTGCTGCTGCGCCGCCCGCCGGGCCGCGAGGCCTACCCCGGTGATGTGTTCTATCTGCATTCGCGTCTGCTGGAGCGCGCGGCGAAGCTGAACGAGGACAACGGGGCGGGCTCGCTGACGGCGCTGCCGGTGATCGAGACCCAGGCGAACGACGTGTCCGCCTATATCCCGACCAACGTGATCTCCATCACCGACGGGCAGATCTTCCTGGAGACCGACCTGTTCTTCAAGGGCATCCGCCCGGCGGTGAACGTGGGCATCTCGGTGTCCCGCGTCGGCTCCTCGGCGCAGATCAAGGCCATGAAGAAAGTGGCCGGCTCGATCAAGCTGGAGCTGGCCCAGTACCGCGAGATGGCCGCCTTCGCCCAGTTCGCCTCAGATCTGGACGTGGCCACGCAGCGGCTGCTGAACCGCGGCGCCCGCCTGACGGAACTCCTGAAGCAGACTCAGTACACGCCGTTCCCGATCGAGGAGCAGGTGGTGTCGATCTTCGCCGGCACCAAGGGCTACCTGGACGCCGTCAAGACCAATGATGTGACCCGCTTCGAGTCCGAGATGCTGCGCGAGATGCGGGCCTCCGCGCCGGGCATCCTGGAGGCGATCCGCGCCGAGAAGGTGCTCTCCAAGGAGACCGAGGAGAAGCTGGTGGCGTTCCTGGACGGTTTCGCCAAGACCTTCGCTTGAGGATGGGGCCCGCGCACCGAGCGCGCGGGCTCTCCCCCTTGTGCGAACCTCGTGAGTGATCGCGTCCCCCTGGAGGAAAGGCCCCCCAGTCCATGGCGAGCCTGAAGGAGCTACGAAGCCGGATCTCGTCGGTCAAATCGACCCGCAAGATCACCTCGGCGATGAAGATGGTGGCCGCCTCGCGCCTGCGGAAGGCGCAAGAGGCCGCCGAGAACAGCCGGCCATTCGCCGAGCGCATGGATCGCATGCTGGGCACCCTGGCTGGCAGTGTTGTCGGCACGCCTGGCGCGCCCAGGCTGCTGGCCGGCACCGGTGACGACCGCCGACACCTGATCGTGGTGATCAGCAGCAATCGCGGGCTATGCGGCGGCTTGAACAGCGCCACCGCCCGCAACACCCGCGCGCTGGTCCGGGAACTGCAGGCGGACGGCAAGGACGTCACGCTGCTGTGCGTGGGCCGCAAGGGGCGCGACGCGCTGAAGCGCGATCACGCGGCCCTGATCGGCGACACGCTGGAGGACTTCGGCCGCCACGTCATCACCTATGCCGAGGCCGAGGTGGTGGCGCAGCGGGTGCTGGACATGTTCGAGGCCGGCGACGTCGACGTCTGCACCTTGGTCTACAACCGCTTCCGGTCGGCCATCAGCCAGATTGTCACCCGCCAGCAGCTCATTCCGTTCCCGGTGCCGGAAAGCGCCAACGAGAACGTGCCGGAGCATGAGACGGGCGACGCCCAGAAAGCGATCTATGAGTTCGAGCCGTCGGAAGAAGGCATCCTCGACGATCTGCTGCCACTGAACGTTAAGACCCAGGTGTTCCGCGCCATGACGGAGAACTACGCCTCTGAGCAGGGGGCGCGGATGACCGCCATGGACAACGCCTCGCGCAATGCCTCCGACATGATCGGCGACCTGACGCTGCAGTACAACCGCACCCGCCAGGCGATGATCACCAAGGAGTTGATCGAGATCATTTCCGGCGCCGAGGCGCTGTAGACGCAGCCGACGCCTCCCACATGGGGGGTGGGCGATGAAACGTAAGGATTTGGCGCGCCATCCAGACCGCACGCGCCGCAACACAGGACCGCAAGCAGGAGCACGCGTCACATGGCGACCGCGCAGAACAACATTGTCGGC
>JANQGN010000562.1 GCA_028277295.1 Rhodospira sp. | reverse complement strand
TGAACAAGATCCCCTTCTTCGTTCGGGGCAAGGCGCGCCGCAATACGGAGCGGTTCGCCGCCGAACGGGGCCTCGCCACGATCACCATCGAGACGTTGTATGATGCCAAAGCACACTTCAGCCGGTGAAACCACGCCCATTCGGGTCGTGATCGTGACCCTGGACGGTCATTTGTCGGGGGCCACCGATCGGGCCCTGCGCGAACTGCGCCAGGACCTGCCCGGCCTGCACCTGAGCCTCCATGCGGCCTCCGAATGGGGCGATGACGTGGAGGCCCTGGGCCGCTGCCTCCAGGACATCGAGACGGGTGACATCATCGTTGTCACCATGCTGTTCATGGAGGACCATATCCAGGCGGTCCTGCCGGCCCTCAAGGCGCGGCGCGAGCACTGCGACGCCATGATTGGCGCCATGTGCTCCGGCGAGATCGTGCAGCTCACCAAGCTGGGCCCATTGCGCATGGACGCCAAGCAGGGCGGCGTCGTCGGGCTGCTGAAGAAGCTGCGCGGCAGCATGAAGAAGAAGGACGACAAGGCCGCCGACTCCGGCGCCGGGCAAATGGCCATGCTGCGGCGCATCCCGCAGATTCTGCGCTTCATCCCCGGCAAGGCCCAGGATCTGCGCGCCTACTTCCTGACCCTGCAATACTGGCTGGCCGGCTCCGAGGAGAACGTGGCCAACATGGTCCGCTTCCTGGTGGACCGCTACGCCGAGGGGCCGCGCAAGGTGCTGCGGGGCCAGACCAAGCCGGACGCCCCGGCCGAGTATCCCGAGGTGGGCCTCTATCACCCGCGCCTGCCCGGGCGCATCGGCGAGGACCTGGCCCAGGTGCCCATGCCCGACGGGGCCATTCGCGGTACCGTGGGGCTGCTGGTCATGCGCTCGTATGTTCTGGCGGGCAACAGCGCCCACTATGACGCCGTCATCGACACCCTGGAGGCGCGCGGCCTGCGCGTGATCCCCACCTTCTCCAGCGGCCTCGACGCCCGCCCGGCCATCGAACAGTATTTCCTCAAGGGCGACCGGCCCCAGATCGACGCCCTGGTGTCGCTGGCGGGCTTCTCGCTGGTGGGGGGGCCGGCCTATAACGACGCGCGCGCGGCCGAGGAGATCCTGTCCAAGCTGGACATGCCCTACATCGCCGCCCACGCGGTGGAGTTCCAGTCGCTGGAGAGCTGGCGCGGATCGGATCGCGGCCTTCTGCCGGTCGAGTCGACCATGATGATCGCCATTCCCGAACTGGACGGCGCCACCGGGCCGCTGCTGTTCGGCGGCCGGGTCGACAGTGGCGAGGGCGAGTCCGCCCGCGACATGGTGCCGGAGATGGAGCGCGTCCATGCCCTGGCCGCGCGTGTCGACCGGCTGATCACCCTGCGCCGCACCCCCCGGGCGGAGCGCAAGGTGGCCATCGTGCTGTTCAACTTCCCGCCCAACTCCGGGGCGGTGGGCACGGCGGCCTATCTATCGGTCTATGAGTCCCTGTTCAACACCCTCAAGGCCATGGCCGCCGCCGGCTACACCGTCGAGGTGCCGGACTCGGTGGATGATCTGCGCGATCGCCTGCTCAAGGGCAACGCCGGCCAGCATGGCGCCCAGGCCAACGTGCTGGACCGCATCGGCGTTGATGATCACGTCCAGGGCCAGAAGTGGCTGAGCGAGATCGAGGCCCAATGGGGCCCCGCGCCCGGCCGCCAGCAGAGCGACGGCCAGAGCATCCACGTGCTGGGCGTGCCGTTGGGGAACGTGGTGGTCACCGTGCAGCCGGGCTTTGGCTACGAGGGTGACCCCATGCGGTTGCTGTTCGAGAAGGGGTTCGCGCCCACGCACGCCTTCGCCGCCTTCTATCGCTATCTGTCCGACACCTTCGGCGCGCACGCGGTGCTGCATTTCGGCATGCACGGCGCGCTGGAGTTCATGCCCGGCAAGCAGACCGGCCTGTCCGGCGCCTGCTGGCCGGACCGGCTGATCGGTGATCTGCCCAACGTTTACCTGTACGCCGCCAACAACCCTTCGGAAGGCAGCATCGCCAAGCGCCGTTCGTCGGCCACGCTGATCAGCTACATGACGCCGCCGGTCGCCAAGGCGGGCCTGTACAAGGGTCTGGCGGACCTGAAGGCGTCGCTGGAGCGCTGGCGGTCCCTGCCGCCGGATGACGCCGCCGAGCGCGCCCGCATGGTGCCGCTGATTCAGACCCAGGCCATCGAGCTGGAGCTGGCCGAGGGTCCCGCCGAGGGGGAGGCGCCGGAGGACTGGGGCCAGACCCTGGACGACAAGGCCCTGGCCGCGCGCATGGAAAGCCTGCGCCATGCCCTGCAGGAGCTGGAGTACACCCTGATCCCGCACGGCCTGCATGTGGTCGGCCAGGCGCCGACCGTGGAGGCGCGGCGCGATCTGCTGATGGCCCTGGCCGAGGCCTCGCGCGAGGCCACGCCGGACCTGGCGGCGGTCGACGCCCTGATGGCCGACGGCGACGCCGAGGCCGCCCTGAAGATCGCCCAGCGGACCTTCTCCAGCGCCGAGGCGGCGGCGGCCGCCAACATCGACCAGGCGCTGATCGAGGACCTGGCGCGCATCGACGGGCTGCTGCAACAGGACGCCGAGATCCCGGCCATCCTGCATGCCCTGGAGGGCGGCTTCACCCATCCGGCGCCGGGCGGCGACCTGCTGCGCACGCCGGCGATCCTGCCCACCGGGCGCAACCTGCATGGCTTCGATCCCTTCCGCCTGCCCAGCGCCTTCGCCGTCAAGGACGGGGCGCTGCAGGCCCAGCGGGTGCTGGAGCGCCACCTGGCCGAGGGCAACGCCCTGCCCGAGACCGTGGCCATGGTGCTATGGGGTACCGACAACCTGAAAAGCGAGGGCGGCCCCATCGGCCAGGCCCTGGCCCTGATGGGCGCCCGGCCGCGCTTCGACAGCTACGGCCGCCTGTGTGGCGCCGAACTGATCCCGCTGGACCAGGTGGGCCGGCCGCGCGTGGACGTGATCATGACCCTGTCGGGCATCTTCCGCGACCTGCTGCCCTTGCAGACCCGGCTGCTGGCCGAGGCCGCGTTCCTGGCGGCCAGCGCCGAGGACGAGCCCGAGGAGATGAACTTCGTCCGCAAGCATGCCCTGGCCTACCAGGCGGCCCATGGCTGCGACCTGGAGGAGGCGTCCTTGCGGGTGTTCTCCAACGCCGACGGCGCCTATGGCTCCAACGTCAACATGCTGGTGGACAGCGGTGGCTGGGCCGAGGAAGACGAACTGGCCGAGACCTACACCCGGCGCAAGTGCTTCGCCTATGGCCGCGAGGGCAAGCCGGCGCCCAAGGCCGAGTTGCTGGGCGAAATCCTCTCTGGCGTGGATCTGGCCTATCAGAACCTGGAGTCCATGGAGCTGGGCGTCACCACCGTTGATCACTATTTCGACACCCTGGGCGGCATCAGCCGGGCGGTGACCCGCGCCAAGGGCGGCAAGGGCGTGCCCGTCTACATCGGCGACCAGACCATGGGCGAGGGCAAGGTGCGCACCCTGGCCGAACAGGTGGCGCTGGAAACCCGCACACGGATGCTGAACCCGAAATGGTATGAGGGTATGCTGGATCACGGCTACGAGGGCGTGCGCCAGATCGAGGCGGCCATCACCAACACCCTGGGCTGGTCGGCGACCACCGGCCAGGTGGCCCCCTGGGTGTACGAGCAGTTGACCGAGACCTTCATGCTGGACGAGGAAATGCGCGAACGGCTCGCGGCCCTCAACCCCACGGCCTCGGCGCGGGTGGCCAACCGCTTGCTGGAAGCCTTTGAACGCAACTACTGGACCCCGGACGAGGACGTGCTCGAAACCCTGCGCAACGCGGGCGAGGAGCTGGAAGACCGGCTGGAGGGTGTGTCCGAGGGTGTGGCAGCCTGAGCCATAACCTCGCCAGCAGAGGAAAGGGAGACAGTCCTTGCTCGATACCATCAACACGCCCGGCAACACGTCCGGCCAACGGGACGGCGACGGCGAGGGCAGCGCCCAGGTCCATATGGACCCGGCGTTGTCCATCGGCTCGGCCAAGGTCTTCGCCGTCTACGGCAAGGGGGGGATCGGCAAGAGCACGACCTCCTCCAACCTGGCCGTGGCATTTTCCAAGCTGGGCAAGCGGGTGCTGCAGATCGGCTGCGACCCCAAGCACGACTCGACCTTCACGCTGACCAAGTCGCTGATCCCCACGGTCATCGACGTGCTGGAGTCGGTCAACTTTCACTCCGAGGAGCTGCGCATCGAGGACTTCGTCTTCGAGGGCTACAACGGCGTGATGTGCGTGGAGGCCGGCGGCCCGCCGGCCCGCACCGGCTGCGGCGGCTACGTGGTGGGGCAGACGGTCAAGCTGCTCAAGGAACACCACCTGCTCGACGATACCGACGTGGTGATCTTCGATGTGCTGGGCGACGTTGTCTGCGGCGGCTTCGCGGCGCCCTTGCAGCACGCCGAGCGGGCGGTGATCGTCACCGCCAACGACTTCGACTCCATCTTCGCCATGAACCGCATCATCGCCGCCATCCAGGCCAAGGCGAAGAATTACCAGGTGCGCGTGGGCGGGGTGATCGCCAACCGCAGTGACCAGACCGACCAGATCGACAAGTTCAACGCCCAGGCCGGCACCGAGACGCTGGCGCGCATCCCGCTCTTGGACGTGATCCGCCGCAGCCGTCTGAAGAAGGCCACTTTGTTCGAACTGGAGCCGTCGCCGGAGGTGGAGGCGGTGCAGCAGGAGTACCTGCAACTGGCCGCGCGGCTCTACGCCGGGACCAAGCCGCTGGACGCCAAGCCCTTGAAGGATAGGGATTTGTTTGATCTGTTGGGGTATGACTGATGGCCGGTGCGTCCTACGAAGAACGCCGCGGCGAGGTGGAAACCTATTTCGACCGCACGGCGGTGAAGGCCTGGGAGCGCCTGACCTCGGACGCGCCCGTGAACCGTATCCGCCGCACCGTGCGGGCGGGGCGTGACCGCATGCGCGGGATTTTGCTGAGCTGGCTGCCCGAGGACCTGAGCGGACGGGTGATCCTTGACGCCGGCTGCGGCACCGGGGCCTTCGCCACGGAGGCGGCGCGGCGCGGCGCCCATGTGATCGCCATCGATCTGTCGCCGACCCTGGTCGGGCTGGCCAGGGAGCGTCTACCCGCGGATCTGGGTCCGGGCTCCGTGGACTTCCGCGCCGGTGACATGCTGGATCCGGCGCTGGGTACGTTCGACCACGTGGTGGCCATGGATTCGTTCATCCACTATGAGCGGCCGGACATCGTCCGCGTGCTGTCCACGCTGAGCGCGCGCACCAGCCGGTCGATGGTGTTCACCTATGCGCCGCGCACCCCGGCCCTGGCCGCCATGCATGCGATCGGCAAGCTGTTTCCCCGCGCCGACCGTTCGCCGGCCATCCGGCCGATGGCCTCGCGCCGCTTCCTGAAACACCTGGCCAAGGAACCGGCGCTGGCCGGTTGGGCCGTGGGACGCACCGAGCGAGTTAACTGCGGGTTCTATGTCTCCCAGGCCCTGGAACTGACCAAACGGAGCTAAGGCGACCCAAAGGATGACCATCACCCCATGACCACGTCGACCCCACCGCTGATCAAGGCCCTCATGGAGGTCGCCCCCCGGTACCTGCCGTTCGCCGACGCGGCGACGGACCAGTTGCCGCTGGGGCGCCTGCTGCGGCTGTCCTTGTTCCAGGTCTCGGTGGGCATGGCGATGGTGCTGCTGGTGGGGACCCTCAACCGGGTGATGATCGTCGAGATGGGGGTG